>CAZADA010000074.1:0-15619 GCA_964483775.1 uncultured Caulobacterales bacterium | reverse complement strand
GCCCAAGCGGTGCGCCATATCTCCATAGCCTAAGGCTACAACGCCGCCGCCTACGCCCTGGCCAGTTTCGGCGGAGCCGGCGGTCAAGTGGCGTGTCGCATCGCTGAAAGCCTTGGCATGACCACGGTGCTGGTTCACCCCATGGCGAGTTTGCTGTCAGCACTGGGCATGGGACTGGCCGATTTGCGGGTTTGGCGCGAAGCCGCGTTCGCCAAGCCGCTGGATGGTCCCGGCGCCAACGCGGCCCGTCAGCGCGCTTCTGAATTGGAAGCACACGCGCGACAGGATTTGCTCGACCAAGGCGCCAGCGCCAGCGAACTGATCACCCGCACCGAAGCGCGCCTGCGCTATGTCGGTTCTGACACCATGCTGCCGGTTCCCCTCGGGCCGGTATCGGAAATGGTCGCCGCGTTCGAGGCCGGTCACCGCCGATTGTTTGGGTTCATCGAGCCCGGCGCGAACATTGAAATTGACTCGCTGGCCGCCCAAGCGCGCGCGCCAACGCCCGGCGCAGCGCCGACAACCGCCCCCATCGCGCCGCGCAGAGGCGGCCCCCCGCCGCTTGACCTCACACGCATGTATGAAGGCGGCGCCTACACCCCCAGCGCCGTGTTTCGCCTCACCGACATCGCGGCTGGCAATGTGGTGCACGGCCCCGCGCTCATTGTGGAGCCCGGCAGCCAAATCGTCGTCGAACGCGGCTGGCGCGCCGAGCGCAATGCCGAGGGCATGCTCGTCCTGAACCGGTTCGAAACCGTCAGCCGCCACGCCGTCAATGGTCCCGCCGTGGCCGACCCGGTGCGTCTGGAGCTGTTCAACAAACGGTTTATGGCCGTGGCCGAGCACATGGGCGCGGTGCTCGAACGCACCGCCAAATCGGTCAACATCAAGGAGCGTTTGGACTTTTCGTGCGCGGTCTTTGATCGGTCAGGATCCTTGGTGGCCAATGCCCCCCATATGCCCGTGCATTTGGGATCCATGGGCGCCAGCGTGCGCGCCGCGCTTACCCGCTTCCCCGACCTCAAAGCCGGCGATGCGGTGGTGCTCAACACCCCCTTCGAAGGCGGCACCCACCTGCCCGACGTCACCGTCATCGCACCCGTGTGCGATCGCGCCAGCGGCGAACGCATGTTTTTCGTCGCCGCGCGCGGACACCACGCCGACATCGGCGGCGTCGAACCCGGCTCCATGCCGCCGTTTTCTCGCGAGCTGAGCGAAGAGGGCGTGGCGATTGCGCCCATGAAACTGTTGGCGAACGGCCAGTTCCAAGACGAGGCCATCCGCGCGGTCCTCACCTCCGGCCCCTTTCCAGCCCGCGCGCCCGATCGCAACATCGCCGACCTGAAAGCCCAAGTCGCCGCCTGCATGCGCGGCGCGGAAAGCCTCCACCAGCTTGTCGCCGACCACACCCGCCCGGTGGTTGAAGCGTATATGCGCCACGTCCAAGACAACGCCGAAGCCGCCGTGCGCCGGGTCATCGACCAACTCGCCGACGGTGAGGCGGAAATGCCCATGGACGCTGGCCCATGCATCAAGGTCGCCATCACCGTCGACAAGCAGGCGCGCACCGCGCGGATCGACTTCACCGGCACCTCGCCCCAAGACCCAGACTCAAACTTCAACGCCCCGGCCGCCATCACCCGCGCCGCGGTGCTGTACGTGTTCCGCGCGCTTGTTGGCGGTGACATCCCCCTAAACGATGGCTGCCTGAAACCCCTGGACATCATCATTCCGAAAGGCTCGCTGCTGGATCCACAGGCCCCCGCGGCGGTCGTGGCCGGCAATGTCGAGACCAGCCAGCACCTGGTCGATGCGCTGTTCGCCGCCGCCGGCGCGTTGTCTGCGAGCCAAGGGACCATGAACAACCTGACCTTCGGCGATGCGCGCCGCCAGTACTATGAGACCATTGCCGGCGGCGCCGGGTCAGGTCCCACGGCGCTGGGGTGTTCAGCCATCCACACCCACATGACCAATTCACGCCTGACCGATCCGGAGATCCTCGAAGCGCGTTATCCGATCCTGGTTGAAGTCCACGCCGTGCGGGAGGGCGCCGGCGGGACGGGCGCGCACCCTGGCGGCGACGGGGTGATCCGCCGCCTACGTTTTCTCGACGCCATGACGGTGTCGTTGCTCTCCTCGCGTCGGGACACCACACCCCCAGGGCTTGCCGGCGGCGACAACGGCGCGCCGGGACAGCAATGGCGGATCCACGCGGATGGAACCAGGGAGCCGCTCGAGGGCCGGTTTCGTATCCAGGTCACGCCCGGCGAAGCGCTGGAGATTCACACGCCGGGCGGCGCTGGCTGGGGAAAGGCCTAAACCATGCACAACGTGTTTGATCCCCACAGCCCAGCCGGCGACATCATCGACTTTCACGCCTTCCTCAAAGTGGACGTGCGCGTCGGCACTGTGATCGCCGCCGAACCGTTTCCTGAGGCGCGAAAGCCGGCCTACAAATTGCGCATCGATTTCGGGCCTGGCGTTGGCGAAAAGCGCAGCTCAGTTCAAATCACCCAGCACTACGCGCCTGAGGATCTTGTCGGCCGCCAGATCCTCGCCGTGGTGAATTTCCCCCCCAAACAGGTCGGCCCATTTGTCTCCGAAGTCCTCACCCTGGGCTTTCCCGACGCCGATGGGGACATTGTCTTGGCCGCGCCCGACGTGCTTGTCCCCAACGGGGCGCGCCTTGTTTAATTGGGCTTCCTGCAGAGCTTGGCTGGCCTGTTGCGCCGACGCAGACTAAACAAGCCCAGCGATGCGATATGAAGGACAAAGCGCTTGGACATCAAAACCCGAGTGGCGCCGGTCCTGAAGGTCCTGGCCAACCAAAAGTATGAGCTCGACGTCTACCAGCGCGGCTATGTGTGGACCGAAAGCGAAATCCGCAAATTCCTGACCGATTTGGAAGACCACGCCCGCGACTGGCTCGACGAAGAGACCGCCCCGCCCTGGTTCCTGGGCACCATCTTGGTGGAGCAGCGGGGCGGCCGCAATTTCTTGGTCGACGGCCAACAACGCATGGTGACCTTGGGCTTGCTGCTCTTGGCGCTTCACCCCATCGCCACCGGATCGCGTCTCGCCGGGGTGGCGTTGGCGCTCAAGGGGGATGCCGGCGCGCTCGCCATGCCGGTGGCGGTCGGGCGTTATCAGCTCGCCTTTGCCGCGCTCGCCCGAGGCGCCAAACCCGCCGCCTTCACCCAGCGCGATCCCGACCAACAACGCATCGCCAACGCCTACTTCCAGATCCGCGACTGGGTGCAGACCGCCATCAAACCGCGCGATCATCAAGAGTTCATCGAGGGCGTGCTGCGAGCCTGCATCCTCAATGTTGTGACCGTCGAGGACACCAACCTCGCCTATCGTTTGTTCAACAGCCTCAACAGCCGCGGCAAGCCTCTCAGCCCCGTGGAGACGCTCAAAAGCGTGTTGCTATCCGACGTGCCCGAAGCCGAACGCAACGCCATCGCTGACGCCTGGGATCGAGCGCGCGTCGAGGCCCAGGCCCGCGGCAGCGACGACCCCACGCTCACAGCTTTGCGTTCAGCCCTCATCGCCCGCGCCGCGCCGACCGCCGGTCCAGGCACCGCCTTCGCCTCGTCGGCGGAAATCCGGATGATCCGCGACAATCCGTTTGAGTGGCTGGCCCAAGAGCGCGACGACGGCCCGCCCGCCGAACACATCGCCAGGGAACTGCCCTTCTTCATGCGCCTGGATGGCCGCCTCGCCGCAGCCCAAGGTCAACCCGCGCCCGGCGCTGAAGCCCTGCACTTCATCGAGGCCACCGGGCTTCCGCGCGAATACTGGGCGCCCATGTTGATGGCGCCGCTGACCCCTGACCAAGCCGATCCCGATCTCAATGCGCGCAAGTCCGCCGCTGTGATCACCTTCCTCGACATCGTCGCCGCGCGGCTTGCATGGCGACGCCTGCCCATCTCACCGGCACAATCGCGAGACGCATTGGCGGGCCTCGCTCCTTTGGTGCGCGAGGGCGATCCTGAATCGTTGTCCTACGGCCTGGCCGCCTTGCTGGAGGGCCATTTCCCCGAGAGCTTTTCACCCCACCCCGCCCTGCGCGTCGGCGGCGACGGCATGCCAAAATCCACCGCCAAAGCCCTCCTCGCCCGGTTAACCGCGTATCTGGAGACCTACACCGCCAACCCAATTGGCGACTACGCCCACTTCATCAAGGACAGCTACATCCTCACACCGGCGCCCGCAGCCATGGGGCCGCAAACGCCTGGCCGTCCAGCGCAAGATCCCTTGGAAGCGGTGCGCGATCGCCTGGCCGCCTGGGTGCTCACCCCCGCTGATTTGGCCGCACGCCTGGACGCAGCGCCGCCCGGTGAGCGTCCAGACATCCTATCCCAAGCCGACAACCGCTTGGCGTGCACAGCCTCAGCCTCCCCCGCCAAGGACGACACCTACGAACAGGCGAAAACCGAGCTCACACCGCCGCCGCCTGAAGGGGTCGCGGCCCACGAAGCCGACATCGCCGCCCGCGAAATCGCGTACGCCGCCCTTGCCCGCCGCATCTGGACGCCCGACCGCATCATGCAGGCCGCAGCCGATCCTCAACCCGCCCTGATCGAGCTCCTCGGCTTTGCGCGTTGACAACCCGTTCCAACGCCGACGGGTCTGGCGCACAACGCCAGGGTGAATTGTTGAGAAAGTGGAATGATCGATGAACCAATCGGGTTGGTCATCCGTACAATCATACGGCAATCATCAAAGCAGGCTTGCCAGTTGACGCATCCGCGCAACGGGACAGAACTCTTGCGCGCTAATGAAGGGAACTTAGAACATGATCCGTTCACTCTTAGCAGCGGCCGCTTTGGCTTTCGCTGCTACCCCCGCCTTTGCCCAAGACAAAGACATCGTTGAAACGGCGACCGAAGCTGGCGCCTTCTCAACACTGCTGGCCGCGGCCGACGCTGCAGGCCTGGTGGACACCCTGAAGAGCGAAGGCCCGTTCACGGTGTTCGCACCGACCGACGAAGCGTTCGCCGCGCTCCCTGACGGCACGGTCGCCAGCCTTCTGCTTCCCGAGAACGCCGAAACGCTGACCACGATCCTGACGTACCACGTCATTGCCGGAAAAGTGATGTCGACCGACATCGCCGGCCAGCAACTGGATGCCGACACGGTCGCCGGCATCGCCCTGCCGATCGACGCCACTGACGGCGTGGTCGTAGGCGGCGCGACGGTCATCACGGCGGACATCCAAGCATCCAACGGCGTGATCCACGTCGTTGACGCCGTCATTCTGCCCCCGTCGGCTGAGGACGACGACGCGGCAGACCACGACATGCACTAAAGCGTGCACTGACGCAAAGCCCCCGGCGCCCATCGCGTCGGGGGTGAAGTGGCCGCCTGCACTGCGCGAGCCGTCAGTCGGATGTTGTGACGTCTTCCACGATCCGCCAGCCCTCTTCCAGCTTGCGAAAGTGCAACAGAAACTGGCCGCTGGCGGGCTCATCACGAACCAACCGCCACGTGCCGGTGACATAAGCCTCATCAAGCGCGATCGGCGCCACGTTCAAATCGGTAAAGCTGAGCGACCCCATCGCCGCACGATTTGGGTAGCCTGCCCGGTAGCGCGCTAACACCGTATCATAGCCCTCGGTCACGGTGTCACCGCTGACAAACCGCAGGTTCGGGCTCTTCCAATAGCCTTCCATAAAGCCGTCAATGTCACCGAAATTCCATGACACGACCTGATGGCCCAACACCGCGCGCACGTCGCGATTGATCTCGGCCTCATCGTGCGGAGACACCGTACGATCCCATAGCCGCACCAAACAATCACGCTCGATGAGCAGCCCGCAGGTCTCGTAGATGTAATCGCGATCCGTACCGCGCAGCTGCGCCCACATCACGTCTTCGCTCATCACCGTCTGAGAAAGCGCCGGGCTGGCCAATAATGATGCGCCAACCGCGATGAGGAGGCCCTTCTGAACCGCCATCGGTTACTCCCGTTTGCCTATTCGGCGGCCGCTGACACCTTGCGCGCATTCGCCCCGGCGGCGCTGGCGCCTTGGGGCGTATAATCGAGCACCGGTCCCAACCACCGCTCCGCCGTACGAACGTCCCACCCCTTACGTTCAGCGTAATCGACGACCTGGTCGAGGCCAAGTTTGCCAACTGCGAAATAGTGGCTCGAGGGATGGGCGAAGTACAGTCCTGAAACGCTCGCCGGCGGCGTCATAGCGTAGCTCTCGGTTAGCGCGACACCGACACGTTCAGTGGCGCCGAGCAACTCGAAAAGTGTCGCCTTCTCGGTATGTTCGGGCTGCGCCGGATAGCCAGGAGCGGGCCGGACGCCACGGTAGCCCTCGCCGATGAGTTCCGCGTTGGTCAGCGATTCATCAGCCGCATAGCCCCAAATGTCCTTGCGCACCCGCTCATGCAGGTATTCGGCGAACGCCTCGGCGAAACGGTCGGCGAGCGCTTTGACCATGATCGCGGAATAGTCATCGTGCGCCTGTTCGAACTTGGCTGATGATTCCAGCTCGCCATGCCCTGCGGTCACGCAAAACGCGCCCACATAATCAGCCACACCGCTGGTAATAGGCGCCACAAAGTCAGAAAGCGCCACATTGGGGCGCGCCGTCGTCTTGGCCATTTGTTGGCGTAACGTATGCAAACGCGCCAACTCCTGCGAGCGATCTTCGTCGCGCCACACCACAACGTCGTCGCCATCCGCATTGGCGGGCCACAGCCCGACAACACCTTTGGCCGTCAGCCAGCGTTCCTCGATCATGCGGGCCAACATGGCTTGGCCATCAGCAAAGAGCCCGCGGGCCGCCTCGCCCACCACGTCGTCGTCAAGGATCGCGGGATATCGACCGGCCAAATCCCATGACGAAAAGAACGGCGTCCAATCAATGTACTCCGCGAGCGTCGCCAAATCGACGTCGACTTCCGTGATTCCCAGCTTTCTCGGCGTTTCGGGGCGGTACCGCTCCCAGTCGCCGTCAAAATGGTTGGCCCGCGCGGCGGCCAAGCTGAGACGCTTTTTGGATTCGCGGGCATTGGCGCGCGCTTCACGCAGGCGGATGTAGTCCGCGCGCACCTCACCCACAAAATCATCACGTTCCGCGTCCGACAACAGATTGGACACAACGCCCACCGCCCGGCTCGCATCCGTCACATGTACAGTCGGGCCATTATGGTAGGCCGGCTCAATCTTCACCGCCGTGTGCGCGCGCGACGTTGTCGCTCCGCCAATCAGAAGCGGCGTCGTCATGCCCAAGCGCTCCATTTCCGAAGCCACAAACACCATTTCATCCAGTGATGGCGTAATCAGCCCCGACAGTCCAATGATGTCGACGTTCTCTTCCTTCGCCTTAGCGAGAATCTTCTCTGCCGGGATCATCACACCCATATCGAGAACATCATAATTATTACAGCCCAACACAACACCGACAATATTTTTACCAATGTCGTGGACATCACCCTTAACGGTTGCCATCAATACTTTGCCATTGGATTGATGGGTGAGACCCAATTCTTCTTTTTCTTTTTCCATGTAAGGAGTGAGATAAGCAACGGCCTGCTTCATCACACGCGCAGATTTAACGACTTGCGGCAGGAACATCTTCCCCGCCCCGAACAGATCGCCAACCACATTCATGCCGGCCATCAGCGGGCCTTCAATGACATGCAATGGGCGCTCAGCTGCGGCGCGCGCCTCCTCCACGTCTTCGGTAATGAACTCGGTGATCCCCTGAATGAGCGCATGCTTCAGCCGCTCGTTCACATCGCCCTCGCGCCAAGCCAAGTCCTTGCCGGGCCCCGCCTCGCCCTTTTGCCCGCGATACTGATCGGCCAGATCGAGCAACACTTCGGTAGGTGTGCGATTTGGATCCTGAGACGGACGATTGAGGATCACATCCTCCACCGGCTCACGCAATTTCGGGTCGATCTGGTCATAGATGTCGAGCTGGCCGGCATTCACGATGCCCATATTCATGCCAGCCTTGATGGCGTGGTAGAGGAACACCGCATGCATGGCCCGGCGCACCGGTTCATTGCCGCGGAACGAAAACGAGATGTTCGACACCCCGCCGGAGACATGGCAGTGCGGCAAGGTTTGGCGGATCTCACGCGCCGCCTCAATAAAGTCGACCGCGTAATTGTCATGCTCTTCGATGCCGGTGGCGACCGCAAAGATATTCGGATCGAAAATGATGTCCTCGGGCGGAAACCCAATCTGTTGCGTCAAGATATTGTAAGCGCGCGTGCAGATCTCGACTTTGCGGTCCTGGGTGTCAGCCTGGCCGGTTTCATCGAACGCCATGACGACCACTGCAGCGCCATAGGACAAACAGGCCTGAGCTTGCTCAACGAACTGCGCCTCGCCCTCTTTGAGCGAGATCGAATTGACGATCGGTTTACCCTGCACGCATTTCATGCCCGCCTCGATCACCTCCCATTTGGAGCTGTCGATCATCACCGGAACGCGCGCGATATCCGGCTCAGCGGCGATGAGATTGAGAAAGCGGGTCATGGCGGCGACGCCGTCGAGCATGCCCTCATCCATGTTCACATCGATGATTTGCGCGCCGTTCTCCACCTGCTGTCGCGCAACTTCGACGGCTGTGGCGTAGTCCTCCGCCTGGATCAGCTTGCGAAACTTCGCCGAGCCGGTGACGTTGGTGCGCTCACCAATATTCACAAATGTCGCAGTCGATTGAGTCATTCACCCGTCTCTCGTGGTCGCGCAAGCCCTGGTAAGCCATCAATGCTCTGGGCGTTTTTCTGGTAGAACCGGTCTTTGACGCCCGCCTCGCCCAACGTTTCGTGTTTGTGATCATGGGCGCGTTTGAGCTGATCCCGCTCGCCCTTAAAGTCGTAAAACGGCACGCCCCAACCGCAGCTGTCTTGGATGCGGGTGATGTCGACCTTGATCACCCCGCGCATGCGCTCAATGTCGGGAAACAGCGCGCTGAGCGCCGCAAAGTCGGGATGATCAAAGCCACAGGCCGTCGCGCGCCCATAAAGTCGTAAAATGTTGGCCGGCCCGTCAAAGGCGCAAAACATGATGGTGATCCGACCGTTTTCGGTCACATGGGCGTGGGTCTCAATGCCCGAACCGCCCAGATCGGCATAGGCCACCGTGCGTTCATCAATGATCGCGAAGCTATCATAGCCCTTGGGCGAGACATTCACATGCCCGTCCGCAGCCAAAGGCGCCGTGGCGACAAAGAACAGCTTCTGCGCGCGAATGAAGTCCACGAGCCGATCATCAAGTGTGTCGTACAGCTTACCCATTCCATCCTCACCGGCTCAAGCGGCCGCAATCCACCCGCGCCAAGAAAGGCCGGCGTAAAAGAGATCGACGTCGACAAAACCGGCATCGCTCAGGAGCTCTTCCTCGCGCGCCATGGTGACGGCGTTCAGTTTCGTCCCGATGTCATCGACAATCTTGTCCACCAGTTCCGCCTCAAACCCCGAATCGAGCGCGTAGCGCGCATACCGATCGAGACGAACCTGAACATCCGGCGCGCGGCGGTCGATGCAGCTGTCCACCAGCGCGAACCGCCCGCCCGGCTTCAACCGGGAGCGGATAGATTGCAACGCCGCCAACTTCGTCCCGTCATCGGGCAAAAAGTGGAGTGTCAACAAACAGGTCACCGCATCAAACGGCCCGTCCGGCGCATCGGGGATATAGCCTTCCACCAGTTCGACTAGGGAGGCATCCTCACCCAATGTGATCTTCGCCTGGTCCAGCATGACCGCAGACGGATCAACGCCTGTGAGCCGCCATCCTGGCCGCGCGGCGAGAAACGCCTTCAGCTCCAGACCGCCGCCAGCCCCCAACACCAACACACGCCCATCGCCCGGCGCGCTTTCCGAAATCAACTGCACCACCATGCGATGCATCGCCTCAAAGCCCGGCACGATGTTCTGCGGCCCGCCCTCCGCATAGCCTTTGGCCACCTCAGGGTCAGCAAATCCGAAGTCTTCAAATGTCGGCGCACTCGACATGGCTATCCCACCAACTCAAACGGCTCGAGGCCTGACAGACGCATCGTGGTGGTGAGCTCCGGGATCGGTCGGGGTTTGACGCCCTCCACCGCCTGGGCGATGGCGCGGATATGGTCTGGGCTGGTGCCGCAACACCCTCCGACAATGTTCACCAAGCCGTCCCGGGCCCATGCGCCCAAATGCGCCGAGGTCTGCTCGGGCGTTTCATCATACTCGCCAAAGGCGTTGGGCAAGCCGGCATTGGGGTAAGCGGCCACAAAGGTGTCAGCGATCTTGGACAACGCCACCACATATTGGCGCAACTCTTCCGCACCCAACGCGCAATTGAGCCCGACCGCCCATGGCTTGGCGTGACGCACCGAATGCCAGAACGCTTCCGTGGTTTGTCCCGACAAGGTGCGCCCCGACGCATCGGTGATGGTGCCTGACACCCACACCGGAATGTCTTCGCCTGTTTCCGCGCGCAAATCCATCAACGCCTTAATGGCGGCCTTAGCGTTGAGGGTGTCGAAGACGGTTTCGATGACAAACAGATCAACAAACTCGGCCATCGCCTGAGCCTGATCGAAATACGCCGTACGCACCGCGTCAAATGTGGTCGCCCGGAACCCGGGATCGTTCACATCCGGCGAGATCGACAGGGTCATGTTGGTTGGCCCAATGGAGCCCACCACAAAGCGCGGACGTTCGTCGCTCCACGCTGCATCAGCCGCCTCACGGGCGATCCGCGCCCCTTCGCGCGCAATCTCGGGCGCCAAATGCTGCAGCAGATAGTCAGCCTGCGCGATCGAGGTGGCTGAGAACGTGTTGGTCTGGGTGATGTCCGCACCGGCCTCAAAGTAAGCCGCATGGATGGCGCGCACCGCCTCGGGCTTGGTCAGGTTCAACAGGTCATTGTTGCCCTTGAGCGGCGATGCGTGCTCGGCAAAGCGTGAGCCGCGAAAGTCGTCTTCGCCAAGGCTGAGCTTTTGGATTTCTGTGCCCCAACCACCGTCGAGCACAAGAAGGCGGCGGCGCGCCAGCGCGTTGAGCGCCTCGGCGCGATGTGTACGGTCCATGATGATCTCCTAAGCCGCAGCGACAGTGTTCGCGCCAAGTCCCAAGAGGCGGCACGTCGCGAGCGCTAAACTCGCTTGGTTCAAGGTGTAAAAATGAAAATGTTCCACGCCGCCCTCGGCAAGCGCGCTGCAGAGCTCCGCCGCACATTGGGCGGTGACCATATCCCGGGTTTGGCGATCATCATCGAGCCCCTCATACCGGGTGGCCAGCCAGTCTGGCACCGTGGCGTGGCACAGCCTCGCCATGCGCGACAGCCCTTTAAAGTTAGACTGCAACATAATCCCTGGACAAATGGGGATGGTGATCCCGGCCGAACGCACCTGATCCACGTACCGAAAGTAGGTGTCGGGCTCAAAAAAGAACTGTGAGATCGCGCGCGTCGCGCCCGCATCAATCTTGCGCTTGAGGTGATCGAGATCGGCCTGAAGACTGGCGCTCTCTGGGTGCTTTTCCGGATAGCAGCCCACGGACACTTCAAAGTCGCCGATGGCGCGAATGCCAGCTGTCAAATCCGCGGCGTTCTCATAGCCCCCCGGATGGGGTGTGTAGCGTTCGCCAATCCCCTCGGGCGGATCGCCGCGCAAAGCGACGATATGACGAACCCCGGCGTCCCAATAGTCCCCGATGACCGAATCGATCTCACCGCGGGTCGCCGACACGCATGTCAGATGCGCCGCTGCGCGCAACGGCGTCTCGTCGACAATCCGTTTGACAGTTGCGTGCGTGCGCTCGCGGGTCGAACCGCCCGCCCCATAGGTCACCGACACAAAGACTGGCTCAACAGGGGCCAGGCGTTCCACCGAATCCCATAACCGCGCGTCCATTTCGGGTGTCTTTGGTGGAAAAAACTCAAACGACACGGAAGGTGTCACGCGGCGTCTCCATCGATTAGCGTTGATACAAGGGCCCGCTCGCCCATCCAAATGGTCACGACCAGCCCTGTCGCCCCGCTCGCCTCGGCGGTGCTTGGGCTCAACGACCGGCGAGCCGAAAGCGCCAACCCAGACTCTTTCAACCAGGATTCCACTTCATCATCAGGAAACCCGAGCCGACGATGGGCGTGGTGCTCACGCAAAAATTCGTGCTCATGCGGAGCGAAGTCGACAATCACCAAGCGTCCGCCCGACCTGACCAGCCGCGCCGCCTCGCCAATGGCGCGGCCTGGATCATCAAGGTAATGCAACACCTGATGAATGATCACCAGGTCCGCGCAACCGGGGTGGAGCGGCAAAGCGTACAGGTCCCCGTGACGCACCGAGGCGTGCCGCAGCCCAGCCCGCTCGACATTGGCGCGCGCAATCGTCAGCATTTCATGGGACAGGTCGAGGCCAATCGCCCGGCGCGCCTGGCCACCGAACACCTCCAACATCCGCCCCGTACCCGTGCCGATGTCGATCAGAAGATCGATAGGCCCAGCGCCCACAACAGCGCCCATCGCCGCTTCAACCTCAGCGTCACACGAGTGCAGCGCCCGGATCCGATCCCAGTCCTGCGCCACTGAACGAAAGTAGAGCGCCGCCGTCGCCGCTCGCGCCGCCTTGACTTCGCCAAGGCGCTCGCGATCACGCGCCGTAGTCGCATCCGCTTCGGGGATCGCGCCTAAGGCGGCCGCGATCAGCTCCGTGTGCACATCGTCATCGTCGGCAAGGCGATAGAACACCCAAGCGCCCTCCGGGTGCCGCTCCACCAGTCCCGCTTCGGCCAGCAATTTCAGGTGGCGGCTGATGCGCGGCTGACTTTGACCTAAGACCATAACCAGCTCGCTCACCGTCAACTCGCCGAGCGCCAACAGCCCCACGATCCTCAGTCGAGTCGGCTCTCCCAGCGCCCTCAATGAGCCTATGACACGTTCCATTCCGCCCGCCGCTTCATCGCCGTGACTCACGCAACGCATATAAACATATCTTTATCTGAACATGAAGCGCAACCGGCGCTTGCGCAGGTGATGTTGCATCGCCACATCACCTGCGCGCACACAGCAGTGAGCTTGACGATTGTTCATCTGCGAATCGACAAATTGCGTATATCAGTTCATCTGGAATTAAGTATCCGATTTGTATTTCCGTACTGTAGGTCATCGCGAGGGGCGATTTATGAACATAATTCAACGCCTTTGCGTTTTGGGTGCGGTCGCAGCGACCCTCGCAGGCTGTGTTCACAACAACCCAGCCCAGTCGACCCCCGATTCATCCCAAGCCAGCGCAGCCAACGACTCCGGGATTTACGACCCGTTCGAGCCTTGGAACCGGCGGGTCTACGCTGTGAATGTGCGCCTTGATCAGTATGTGTTGGAGCCCAGCGCCAACGCCTACGCCGCCGTCCTGCCGCCCCAAGCGCGCAACAGCGTCCGCGGCGTGCTCGATAACCTCAAAACGCCCATGTGGCTGGCGAACGATTTGCTGCAGGGCGATCTCAATCACGCCGGCGACACCACAGCCCGGTTCATGCTGAACACAACATTCGGCGTGTTTGGCCTCTATGATTTCGCCGCCAATGTCGCGGGCATTCCCAAACGTGATGAGGATTTCGGCCAAACATTGGGTGTTTGGGGCGTCAGCGAAGGCCCTTACATCATGTTGCCCATTCTCGGGCCATCCACCCTGCGCGACACGACGGGGTTGGTGGTCGACATCGGTTTTGACCCCCTGACCTATGCTGATTTCGAGGGCGTCACGGCAACGCGCCTTGGCTTACGCGCCGTTGATGTCGTTGACCTGCGCGATCGCACTGCGCCGGCCATAGCGCTCGCCAATTCAAGCGCTGATCCCTACGAGCAAGTTCGCGCCCTCTACATCGAGACGCGTCAACGGGCGATCAACAATGGCGTCGTTGACTACGACAGTTTACCCGAGTTCGAGGAGTTTGACGAATAGGCAGCCGGGCCCATGGAGCGGCCAGAAGCGCCGCAGCCCGCGAACGAACCGCAACGTCGAAAGAAAAAGGACCAGCCATGAAACGCCTCGCTTTCCTCTTCGCCTTCGTATTCGCCCTGGCGCCAAGCGCGTGGGCCGACGACAACCCAGAAGCCGAAGCCTTTGTGCGTGAAAACGCCGCCCAAGTGGTCGAAGTCTTGAACAATGAGGGGCTCACTGAGGCGGAACGCTCCGTCCAGTTGACCGGCGTGATCACCGACTTGATCAACACGACCGAGTTCAGCCGGTTTGTCTTGGGCTCGCACGCCAACGCCGACCGCAACCCCAGCTATGACAGCCAAGAGGCGCTGGACACCGACATCGCCGCGTTCAACGAAGTGTACCTCGACTATACGGTCACGCGTGTGATGCGCATTTTGGAGACCTCCAGCGGACAGTCCATCACAGTCACCGGGTCAACCCGCGTGCGCAACAATCCCAATGACGTTATCGTTCACACGGTGATCGCCGGCGGCAACGCCAGCCAATCCTACAATGTCGATTGGCGCATTCGCATTCGCGACGGCCAGCCCGAGGTTCACGACTTCTTCGCTGAAGGCTACCAATTCCGCAGCACAGAGCGCCAAACCGCGTTCGGCAAAGGCAATGACTTTGGCGGCGACATCAAACTGGTGACCGAGCATTATCGTGAATTGCTCGTTGAGACGGCCGACAACTAGCCCGTTCAACCCGCCAGCGTGACGCAGACCATCGCCCGCGCCGATTTAGGCGCGGGCGAATTTTTGGAATTTGATGCGACGCGGCATGTCCGCGTCCGGTCCCAACCGGCGTTTCTTGTCTTCCAGATAGTCAGCGAAATTGCCCTCGAACCACTCAACATGGCTGTCGCCCTCAAAGGCCAAGATGTGTGTGGCGATGCGATCGAGAAAGAACCGATCGTGGCTGATCACCACCGCACACCCCGCATAGTCCTCCAGCGCCGCCTCAAGCCCGCCCAGCGTCTCAACATCAAGATCGTTGGTCGGCTCGTCGAGCAACAACAGGTTCGAGCCTTCTTTGAGCATTTTGGCGAGCAGGATCCGGTTGCGTTCGCCACCCGAGCACTTGCCCACAGGCTTCTGCTGATCCGCGCCTTTGAAGTTGAAGTTCGACACATAGGCGCGTGAATTCACCTCACGCTCGCCCAATTGAATGACATCCAAGCCATCAGAAATCGCTTGCCAGACAGTGTCGTCCGGATTGAGCGCATCCCGCGTCTGGTCAACATAGCCAAGCTTCACCGTCTCACCCAGCCGAATGCCCCCCTCATCGGGGGTCTCTTGGCCGACCAACATTTTGAACAGGGTCGTTTTGCCCGCGCCGTTCGGGCCGATGACGCCGACAATGCCGCCCGGCGGCAAGGCGAACGTCAGATCTTGGATCAACACCCGGTCGCCATACCCTTTGGTGAGGTGATCGGCTTCGAGCACCACGCCCCCAAGCCGCGGCCCCGACGGAATGTGGATCTGCGCCGTTGTGATGTCCTCTTTTTCCGCCTTGTTGCGCAATTCGTCATAAGCGCGAATCCGCGCCTTGGATTTCGCCTGGCGCGCTTTGGGCGAAGCGCGGATCCAGTCCAGTTCCCGCGCCATGGCTTTGCGGCGGTTTTCGCTCTCCCGGCCTTCTTGTTCAAGACGTTTGGCGCGCTGCTCCAGCCA
>CAZADA010000073.1:0-15632 GCA_964483775.1 uncultured Caulobacterales bacterium | reverse complement strand
AGCCGGATCGACGCCCACCGCACGCGCGATTTCCCGGACGGTCACGCCGTAATAGCCCCGCTCGGCGAACAGCGCTTCGGCCGCCTCCAAAATCCGCAATCGGGTCTCATCCGCCGACGCCCGCGCCACACGAGCTGGCGCAGAGCTGGGTCCGCCCACGCCAGATCCTCCCTCAATCACGCCGTGACGCACAGCGCCCGCCGTTTTCTTCAACGTTGAATGAAAGATGTCTGATGCGCCGGCGCCTGGCAAGCGCCGTTCACACGTGCACACGCAGCAAAGCGCGCTGCAACGCACACAAGCCGGCGCCATGCGGCGCCAAAGTCCAGGTGTTCACTCCGCGCACGGCTCGTCACCCTTCGTCGTGCGGTGGCGGTCGTGCGCCCCCGCGTCCGTTAAGGATCAGGGAGGACAGTCATGACAACACCCAGCAAAGGGGGCGGCCCCACCAAAGAACAGGCCGAGTCCTATTGGCGAAGCAATCTCGCGCTCATGCTGATACTGCTCACAATTTGGTTCGTTGTTTCGTTTGGCGCAGGCATTTTGCTTCGCAAGCAACTTGATAACTTCTCAATTGGCGGCGCTCCTCTCGGATTTTGGTTCGCACAACAAGGTTCAATCTATATCTTTGTTGCACTCATCTTCGTTTATCACTTCGTCATGAAGAGAATTGAGCGCAAACACGACATCGAGGGGTAACGTCATGGGACAGGATATGTGGACATGGATCTTCGTTGTCTTGACATTCGGGATCTACATCGGCATCGCGATTTGGGCGCGCGCCGGTTCAACCAATGATTTCTACGTCGCCGGCCACGACGTTCATCCGGTGCTCAACGGCATGGCCACGGGCGCGGACTGGATGTCGGCGGCGTCATTCATCTCTATGGCCGGCATCATCGCATTCGCCGGCTATGACGGCTCGGTGTTTTTGATGGGCTGGACCGGGGGCTATGTGCTGCTCGCCCTGCTGCTGGCGCCCTACCTGCGCGAGTTTGGCAAGTTCACCGTGCCTGACTTTGTGGGTGACCGCTACTATTCAAGCGCCGCACGATTGGTGGCCGTGATCTGCGCACTGTTTATTTCCTTCACCTACATTGCCGGACAAATGAACGGGGTTGGCATTGCCTTTTCCCGGTTTCTAGATACTTCGTTTGAGATTGGCATTGGTGTTGGGATGATCATTGTCTTCTTCTATGCTGTGTTGGGCGGTATGAAGGGCGTTACATATACACAAGTCGCGCAATACTGTGTTCTGATCTTTGCCTACACAGTACCCGCCATCTTCATCTCGCTCCTCATCACGGGCAACCCGATGCCGCAATTGGGCTTTGTGTCCAACGTCAAGGGCGAAGACGTGGCGATGCTCACCAAGCTCAACCAGGTGGTGAATGACCTTGGATTCCCCGAATACACGGCCGGCTCTAAGACCATGTTCGATGTGATCTGCATCACCGGCGCGCTGATGGTGGGCACGGCCGGACTGCCGCACGTCATCATTCGCTTCTTCACCGTGCCCAAAGCCTCCGACGCCCGCCTGTCAGCCGGTTGGGCGCTGATCTTCATCGCAGCGCTGTACACGGTGGCCCCGGCCGTTGGCGCCTTTGCCCGCCTCAACTTCATCGACAACGTCGATGGCTCGACCTATGTCGCGGCGCAAAACTACGAAGAAGAAGCCCAAGCGGTGGAAGCGCAAGGACAAACCCCGGCCCCGGCATGGTTCGGCCGCTGGGAAAACACAGGCCTTCTCGGCTTTGTCGATGCGTGCGGCGTCACCAACAAAAGCCAAGCGCAAGCCGCGCTCAGCAACCCACAAACCGTCGAGACCTACTTCGCAGGGACCGACTTTGTGGCCGACGTCAACGCGGACGCCGCCAATGGCCTGACCGGCGCGGCGGGCGCGCACCTTCTCAGCCATCCCACATGCGCCGATCTTCCGGGCATCGCCGCTCCCGACGGCGTCATCCAATACGGACCCGTGGGGGGCGTGCACTACCGTGGTGAAGACGGCAATTCCGGGGGCCACATCAACGAAGTGGATCCTCTGAACCGAGACATCATGGTCCTGGCCAATCCGGAAATCGCGAACCTGCCAGGTTGGGTCGTGGGCTTGGTGGTCGCCGGCGGCCTTGCCGCTGCTCTGTCAACGGCGGCCGGTTTGTTGATGGTGATCTCCTCGGCCATCAGTCACGATTTGTGTCGCCGCACGCTGTTTAAGAACATGTCCGACGGCACCGAACTTAAAGTGGCGCGAACCGCCGCCGCGGGCGCCGTGGTCGCGGCGGGCTTGATGGGGATTTACTCCAGCGAACTCGCCTTTGTGGCCGAGGTCGTGGCCTTCGCGTTCGGACTGGCGGCGGCGTCGCTGTTCCCGATCATCGTGCTCGGGATCTTCTGGAAGCGCATGAACAAAGAAGGCGCGATCGCCAGCATGGTGACCGGGCTGGTGACCACCTTCTCCTACATCGCGTACTTCAAGTTTGGAGGCGGTGCGCAGGAAGACTGGTTGTTCGGCGTCTCACCGGAAGGAATTGGTTTTGTGTTCATGTTTGTGTCTTTGGCGATCGGCGTGACGGTGTCCCTGCTCACCCAAGCCCCGCCCAAAGACATCCAAGACTTGGTCGAAGACATTCGGGTGCCCGGAACACGGCAGCCGCATGGCATCGCCGACCAAGGCATGGCGCCTGCCGAGTAGGTAAGCGCTTTCTCCCCAGAGCACTTGGGCGGCGGCGTCAAACCGCCGCCCACTTTGTGCGCCGACCGGCCGCCGCGGCGCGACAGCGCACGCGGCTTGCACTCACGGGTTGTTGGGAGGAACACTGACGCGATGGCGGCCTGGCTCTTGATCCTGATGTGCGCCCTGTTTGGCGCGCTGGTGTTTGCGATCGCCTCCCTCGGCGACGCGCCCCGATTCGCCGCCCTCATTGAGCGTCACCGCCACACGCTGTTCGCGCTCAGCCTGGCTGTTTACTGCACCTCTTGGACATTCTTCGGGGCGGTCGGCGCCGCTGCGACCCAAGGGTGGGCCTATCTGCCGATTTACCTCGGACCAGCTTTGGTCTTCCTGGCAGCGCCGGGCATCGTCCGACGCGTCATGACGCTCAGCCAGCGCCACAACATCGCAACGCTGTCAGACTTCCTTGCCGCGCGGTACGGGCGATGCCGCAGCTTGGCCGCACTTGCAACAACGCTCGCTGCAACGGGCGCGCTCCCTTACATCGCCCTGCAATTGCAATCCATCGGCCAAAGTTTTGATGCGTTGCACGCCAACGACTTCGCCACGCCCGGCGACGCTGTGTTCGCGCCAAGCGTCACCACGGTGCTGATCGCCGCGCTCACGCTTGCCGCGTTTTCCATGATGTTTGGCGTGCGCAGCGCTGACACCAGCACACGCAATCGAGGGCTAGTGGTCGTCCTCGCCGTTGAAGCCGTCGTCAAACTGCTCGCCCTCATCGCCGTCGCCGTGTTCGCCGTGGTCCTGCTTCAACGCGTCGGCGAACCCACGCCACACGCGACCACCGCATTCGCGGCGCCCACCCCGGCGCTGCATTTTGTGACCGTAACGCTTCTGGCCATGGCGGCGGTGTTGTGCCTGCCCCGCCAGTTCCACGTGACCGTCGCCGAAGCGCCCAGCGAGGTCGACGCGGCGGTCGCGCGCGCGCGCTGGGTGTTTCCGGCCTATCTGGGGCTCACAAGCGTAGTCGTGATCCCCATCACCCTGGCCGGCCAGCGCGTGCTGGGCTCGGCGGCCGCGCCCGATCTTTACGTGCTCGCCTTACCGGCCCTGTTGGGCGGTGAGAGCCTGGCGGTGTTTGTGTTCCTAGGCGGCCTCGCCGCCGCGACGGGCATGATCATCGTGACCACCATCGCGCTCTCAACCATGGTGACGCATGACCTCGTGATCCCGGCCATCATGCGCTGGGGCTCCCGCAGCGCTCAGCGTCCTCGTCTTGGGCTCGTAGCTTTGCGGCGCAGCGTGGTCGGGGCGCTGATGACGTTGGCGTTCGGCTATTGGTGGTTGGCCGGCGGCTCGAGCGCGCTTGCGCAAACCGGCTTGATTGCGTTTGTGGCCGCCGCACAACTGGCGCCGGCGCTCATCGGCGGGTTGTTTTGGCGCTCGGGCCATCGCAATGGCGCGTTGGCGGGCGTTGGCGTTGGCGCCGCGCTGTGGCTCTACACGCTTGTTCTGCCTGCTCTGATCGGCGGACCCGATCCATGGCTCACCGGAAACTGGGCGCCGTTCTCTGCGCCATTCAACCCCCACGGGCTGTTCGGGTTGACCGGCTTGGACCCAGTCACCCACGGAGCCCTGGTGAGCCTTGCCGCGAACATCACAGCCTATGTGTGGGTGTCGCTCAAAGCGGCCCCGCGCCTGATCGACCGGGTGCAAGCCGGCGCGTTCATGCACGCCGACGCAGGCCCGACGCCCGCCCAAGCTCGCCGCGAGCACGCTTCCCATGAGGTGGCCGTCAGCGTCGGGGACTTACAACTCCTCGCCTCGCGGTTCTTAGAGCCCGGCGCCGTGGCGCGCGCGTTTCAAGCCATGGCGCGCGATCACGACCAGGCGTTCGCCGCCGACGACAAAGCCGATTGGCGCATTGTCCAACAAACCGAGCGCCTGATCGCCGGCGCGGTGGGCACTTCCACGGCGCGCATTGTGCTGGAGTCCGCGCTCTCGGACGCCGACGTCTCGTTCAGCGATGTGCTCTCGCTCCTGGACGAAACTCACGATGATCGCCGGTTCAAGCGCCATTTGCTGCAAGCCACGTTGGAGAACCTTAATCTTGGCGTCAGCGTGGTCGACAAGCACCTACGGATCGTGGCGTGGAACGGCATCTATCTGGATTTGTTCGGCTATCCACGCGGCTTTGTGCACGTTGGCCGCCCCATTGAGGAGTTGATCCGCCACAACGCAGAGCGCGGCGAATTGGGCCCCGGCGACGTTGACGTGCAAATCCAACGCAGACTGGCGTTCCTGCGCGAAGGCGGTCCCCACCAGTTTGAGCGCACCAATGCCGACGGCAGGGTTCTGCGTTTGGTGGGCCGCCCCATGCCTGGCGGCGGCTATGTGACGACGTTTGAAGACGTGACCGACCAGCGCCACGTGGAGTCCGCCCTGCGCGAAGCCAAGGCGACCCTTGAGCACCGCGTGGCCGAGCGCACCGCCGACTTGCTGGCCGCCAGCGAAGAGCGCGACCGGGCCCGCCAACGCGCCGAGCGCTCAGAAGCCACCAAGACACGCTTTCTCGCCGCCGCCAGCCATGATCTGCAACAACCGCTCAACGCCGCGCGCCTGTTTTCAGCCGCTTTGGCCGAACGGTTCGACGCCGACAGCCCCGAAGCGCGCATGGCGCACAATGTGGACAAAGCCATTCAGTCCGCCGACGGCATGTTGAGGGGACTGCTCGATCTATCAAAGTTCGACCATGACGGCGTGACCGTGGGCAAAGAAACCATCGTCCTCGCCGATCTTTGGAACGAGGTTGAACACAGCCACGCCCCGCAAGCCCGTGAGCAAAACCTCAGACTGCGGTTCGTCGGCGGCCGGCAGGCCGATCTGGCTGACCGCGCCCTCGTGGCCAGCATCGTGCACAACTTGGTGAGCAACGCCCTGCGCTACACCCAAACGGGCGGCGTTCTGCTCGGTGCGCGTCCGCGAAACGACAACACCAGCATCGAGATTCAGGTGTGGGACACCGGCCCTGGCATTCCCGAAGCCGCCCGCTCGCGGATCTTTGAAGAGTTCAGCCGGCTACACGAAACCGATCAACGCGGTGAACGCGGATCCGGTCTTGGTTTGGCGATCGTGGCCCGCGCCGCCGACTTGATGGGCGCGCAGATCACCGTCAGCTCTCGTCCGGGGCGCGGTTCGGTGTTTGGCGTCGCGCTCCCGGCCGCCAACGCCCGCTTTGAAACCGCACCCCAGGACCAACGCCCATCGCAACAGCCCATGGCGGGCATGCGCGTCCTGTGCCTTGACGACGACGCATCGGTCCTGTCGGGCATGGCGGCGCTGCTAACGGCATGGGGCTGCGCGCCGGTTTGCGTTTCCGAGCCGGGATCCGCGCTCGCCCTGCTGGAAGGTGGCGACGCCATCGAGGCGGTGTTGGCCGACTACGATCTTGGCCCCGGCGTCATGACCGGAGCCGACGTGTTGCAGGCTGCCACGCGCCTGCGGCCATTGGTGCGCGGCGCGCTCATCAGCGCCGACCATTCGCCAAGCTTACAAATCGAGGCCCGCCGGTGCGGGTGCGCTCTGTTCACCAAACCCGTCGACCCTCAGGCCCTAAGAACGTTCCTCAATCGATCAAAGTCCTTGGCTGCTGAATAACGTTGAACAATCAGCGCCCCAGATTGAGGTCTTGCGCCAGCAACAGCGCCTGGGTCCGATTGTAAACACCGAGTTTTTTAAAAATCGCCGTCATATGGGCCTTCGTCGTCGACAGCGATATGTTGAGCTCATACGCAATCTGCTTATTGAGAAGGCCGCGTCGCAACCCCTCGAACACTTTGGCTTGTGTGGGCGTCAAGCTGGCCAGCTTTTGCGCCGCGCCGTTGATCCGCCCATTGCCGGCGGGTAAGTCGCTGGGAAACACCAAATCACCGGCGATCAAAGCGCGGATCCCCTGTGTCAGTTCTTCCAAGCCGGCCGATTTACGCAAATATCCCGCCGCGCCAAGGTCGCGCGCGGCGGCAATGGCGTGCCCCGCCTCGGTCGCCGAAACAATCGCCACCGGCGCCAGCGGCGTGCTGCTCAGGACGGTGGTGAGATTACTGAAATCGCCGCCATCGCCCAAATCAAGGTCCAGCAAGACAACATCGGGCTTCAACCCATCCTCGCCGAGCGCCTCGTGCAACGCGCCCAGCCCGCCAAACGCGCGGATGTCAGCATCGGGCGCTGCGCGCTCAACCGCCAAGGCCAAGGCCTCACGCACCATGGGGTGATCGTCGATGATCACAACGACGAGGGCGTCCCCTGCATCGGGTCGCTCGGGCGGCAAGCTCTCCGCCATGGCGTGCGTCCTCCCTAACGCGCACGAAATCTTATGCAACCAGCATGCCGTGTTCGTGTGTCCAAGTACAGACCATGCCTGCTGTCGGTTAGGACCATGGGACCATAGCGCACGACTATGCGCTTCTAAGATAATGTTCACCTCAATGACCGTATGGGCCTGAAAGCTCATCGAGGGAGGATTCCGTGCGCTCAGTATACACCATGCTTATGAGTTCTTGCGCCATGGCGGCGTTTGCCTTCACCGCGCCGAACGCGGACGCGCAAACCGCAGAAGAATTGCAAGCGCAAGTTGACGAGTTGAAAGCCGGCCTGGCCGCTCTGGAAGCCCAGCTTGCCGCCCAAAAGGCCCAGCAAGATCAAGAACAGGCAGAAGTCGACGACGATCTAGAGCGCCTCAACGCGCGCACTGACGAAATCGCGCGCATGGGCCCGAGCGAAGGCCCGGCTGAAGGCATGATGGTCGGCGACACGCTGGTCAAAGTCGGCGGCATGATCGACCTCGACGTCAACGTGACCGAGCTGTCCGACGGCGAGTTCGCCAGCAACTCGGTCGCCCGCGACTTCTATATCCCCGGCGCAACGCCCATTGGGGGAACCGCAGAAGACTCGCCCGACACCGACTTTACAGCCGAATCCAGCCGCTTTTTCATGACCGCCTCACGCTCCACCGGAGAACGCAACATCAGCGGACGCATTGAGCTTGATTTCCTGTTGTCAGCACAAGGCAACGAGCGCGTTTCAAACTCTTTCGCCCCACGGCTGCGCCACGCTTTCGTCAACGTTGACAACGTCGCGGGCGGTGAACTGATGGTTGGCCAAAACTGGTCGACCTTTCAAAACACCAGCTCGATCGTGGAAAGCGCCAGCTTCTTGGCGTTGAGCGACGGCATCATCTTCATCCGGCAGCCACAGATCCGCTACACGCGCGGCAATTGGCAGTTCGCATTGGAGAACAACAACACCCGCGACCTCGGCTTGGGCGGGCCCAACGTCGCCGACGACGGCTTCATTCCTGACATCGTCGCCCGGCGTAACTTCCGGGGCGATTGGGGCAACGCCTCCATCGCCGTTTTGGGTCGCCATCTGGTCGACGAGGGAGAACAAACCAACGGCCAGGAAGTTGAAGACACGGGATGGGGCGTGAGCCTGGCCGGCGATGTCAACCTGACCAGTGACACCGGTGTGAAATTCTCGTTGAGCGGTGGGGAAGGCGTGGGCCGCTACATTGGCCTCAACGCTGTCGCAGACGCCAGGGTCACCCAAGACACGAACGGCAATGTCGACCTTGAGGCCATCTCGTCGGTTGGCGGTTTGGTGGCGCTGCGCCACAAATGGTCGCCCAAGACCCGCTCAACAATCGGTTGGTCAGGCCTGTTCGCCGACGCAGAAATCGGTGAAACGGAAAGTGTTCAGTCGGTGCTCGCGGTCCTCGCCCACGACATTGCGCCGCGCACCACGATCGCCGGCGAAATCTTGTACGGCCAGCGCACCATCAGTGCTGCGCCGGGCATCGACGATGAAGGGGACATCTTCCGCATTACATTCTCGACCAAATATTCATTCTAGTGTTGCCTCGCGTGTCTTTTGTCTAGAAGAGTACAGGAGATCAATCATGGGGCTGCTCAGCGCTTTGAGACGGAACACTAAGCCGGCCGCACCAACACAAAACATCGAAGGGAAGAGCGCCATGGCGACGTTGTCAGAAGACAAACACAACGAACGTGTCGTCCCGGTCCCGCCAAGCTTTGCAAGGGCGGGCACACTTAACGACGACGAATATCAGGCCCTATACGCGCAATCCTTGGCTGACCCTGAAGCGTTTTGGCGCGAACAGGGCCAGCGTCTCAACTGGACCAAGTCCTATAGTCAAGTCAAAGATGTGTCTTATGACAAAGATAATCTCCACATCCGTTGGTTCGCTGATGGTGAATTGAATGTCTGCGCCAATTGCATAGACCGCCATCTGCCCGAGCGCGCCGACGAAGTGGCCATCATCTTTGAGGGTGACGAAGAAAACGTCTCCCAGCACATCACCTACCAAGAACTCTACGAGAAAGTCTGCGTTTTCGCCAATGTTCTCAAAGCGCGTGGCGTCAAGAAGGGCGATCGGGTCACCATCTACATGCCGATGATCCCCGAGGCTGCGTACGCCATGCTGGCCTGCGCGCGCATCGGCGCGATTCACTCCGTCGTCTTTGGCGGCTTTTCCCCTGAGGCGCTGGCGGGCCGCGTGGAAGATTGCGGCGCTGAGGTGATCATCACCACCGACGAAGGCCTTCGCGGAGGCCGCCGCGTCCCGCTCAAAGCTAATGTCGACCAAGCCTTGGCCGAGCCTGATCATACCCTAAACGTGCACACCGTCTTGGTGATCCGCCACACCGGCGGCGGGGTCAACATGGACTACGCCCCCGATGTCTGGTTCCACGAGGTTGCCGCGACGGTGGGCGCAGAATGCCCAGCCGAGCCGATGAACGCCGAAGACCCTCTGTTCATACTCTACACATCCGGCTCGACCGGGAAGCCTAAAGGCGTCTTGCACACATCAGGCGGTTACTTGGTCTGGGCGAGCATGACCCACCAGTATGTTTTCGATTACCAGCCAGGCGACGTGTTTTGGTGCACCGCCGATGTGGGATGGGTCACCGGGCACACCTACATCGTCTATGGCCCACTGGCCAACGGCGCGACGACCGTGATGTTTGAAGGCGTCCCCACCTACCCCGACGCTTCGCGGTTTTGGAAGGTCATCGACAAGCACCACGTCAACATTTTCTACACCGCCCCCACCGCCATTCGCGCGCTCATGCGCGAGGGCGAAGCGCCTGTAACCTCAACGAGCCGGAGGAGCTTGCGTCTCCTGGGCACCGTTGGCGAACCGATCAATCCCGAAGCCTGGGAGTGGTATCACCGCGTTGTCGGTGAAGGCCGCTGCCCGATTGTCGACACCTGGTGGCAAACCGAAACCGGCGGGGCGCTCATCACCCCTCTGCCCGGCGCAACCGCGCTCAAACCCGGCTCGGCGACCCGTCCGTTCTTTGGGGTAAGGCCCGAGCTTGTTGACGCCGAAGGACAACTTCTCGAAGGTGCCGCCGAAGGCAACTTGGTCATCGCTGACAGCTGGCCGGGACAAATGCGCACAGTCTACGGCGACCATCAGCGCTTCGTGGATACCTATTTCTCGACCTATCCAGGCAAGTACTTCACCGGCGACGGCTGCCGCCGCTACGCGGATGGGTATTACTGGATCACCGGCCGTGTTGATGACGTGATCAACGTGTCCGGCCACCGCATGGGCACCGCTGAGGTCGAAAGCGCCCTGGTGGCCCACGCCAAAGTCGCTGAAGCCGCCGTGGTCGGCTATCCACACGACATCAAAGGCCAAGGGATCTACGCCTACGTCACCTTGAATGCGGGCGAGGAACCCTCCGAAGAGCTTCGCCAGCAATTGGTCAAATGGGTGCGTCAGGAAATCGGCCCCATCGCCTCGCCCGACCTCATCCAGTGGGCTCCTGGATTGCCAAAGACACGGTCGGGCAAGATCATGCGCCGGATCTTGCGCAAGATCGCCGAAGACAGCTTCGACAATTTGGGTGACACATCCACCCTAGCGGACCCATCGGTGGTGGACGATCTCATCGCCAACCGCATGAACCGTTAGGCGAAATCAGGCCGCTCAGTCGGCCATACCCGCCAGCCCGTCGCAGGCGCACCTGACGCGCTTGCGCCGGGTGTCTAAGCCGACCTTGGAGCTGCGACACTAAACGCTGTCGGCTTGGGTTTTGATGCGCACCAGTTCCGCCACGCTGCGCACGCCCATCTTCTCCAACACCCGAGCCCGATGAAACTCAACAGTCCGTGGACTGAGCGTCAAGCGATGCGCGATCACCTTGTTTGGCGCGCCGGTCACGAGCTCCTCGAACACATCGTGCTCGCGCGGGGTCAGATCGGCGATTTTCGCTTTCGCCGCGCACACAGCGAACACCAGTTCAGCGCTGCGGGCGGACGCCTCCACCGATCGGCTCACCACCTGCAAAAAGGAATCGCGCGCCCATGGCTTTTCGATGAAATCAAAAGCGCCCGCTTTCATCGCGCGCACAGCCAATTCCACATCGCCATGGGCGGTGACAACCACCACCTTCAGCGCCGGGCATTGGGCCAAGATCAGCGGCAACGCCGTAACCCCGTCCATCCCCGGCATGCGGTAATCCAACACCAGACATCCCACGGCGTCCGTCCCAGTGCTGCGAAGGAACGCCTCAACGGACTCATAGCGCCTCACCTCATAGCCGCGCCCGGACAACAGCGCATCGATGGACGCGCGCACAGCCGCCTCATCATCGATGACGCTCACACATCGCTTAGCGCCAGCGCTCATGGCGCCGCCATCGGCAAGAACGCGCGAAAACAGGCCCCGCCGCCCTCAGCGTCGCCCACAGTGAGCGATCCGCCATGCGCCTCCATGATCGAGCGGCTCACCGACAACCCCAGTCCAACCCCGTCCGCGCGCGTGGTGAAGAACGATTCAAAGATCACATCCCGCTTGTCGGACGGCACACCCGGTCCTGTATCGCTAATACGCAGCTCGCCCCCCTGTGGCGCACTCAAGGTCCCCACCGTCACCACCCGCGTTGGCGCGCCCGCCACGGCGTCAATGGCGTTGCGCACCAGGTTGGCGATGACCTGCTGCACTTGGACGCGATCGGCGTGCACATGGGGCGAGGGATCGCCCAATTCCATGCGCAAGGTCGCACCCTCCGCCTTCGCAAGGCGCTCAAGATAGCCGATGACATCCCGCGTGACCGCATTCAGGTCCAGATCCTCGCGTTCCGGCGCCCGGCGCATGGTCAGCCGACGCACGCGCTTGATGATGTCGCCGCCAATCCGCGCCTGATCGCGCGCTTGGCCAATATAGTCAGTAAGCCGCGCTTGGTCGGCGACGGCCGCGCTGCCGGTCAGATTGGCGGCGGCGTCGAGAAAATTAGCGATCGCCGTCAACGGCTGGTTGACCTCGTGGGCGATCGTGGCGGCCATCTCGCCAAGGGCGCTCAACTGCGCGGCGTGCTCAATGGTTTGGTTCAGATGGCTTTGGCGCTCTTCTTCCCGCAATAGAGCTGTGACATCGCGAATCACGCCGATGAACTGCCGCTCGCCCTGCACCGTCAGATCACCGATGGCCAGCTCAATGGTCAACTCGACGCCGTCCTTGCCAACAGCGGGAAACCGTCGGCGGGCGGTGTCCATGCGCCGTTTTCCCGTGCGCAGATACTGGTCGATGAAGCCCTGATGCCGCGCGGCGTGGTCCGGCTTCATCAGCAAGCTGACCGGCTGATCAACCGCCTCGTGCGCCGAATAGCCGAACACGCGCTCAGCCGCCCGGTTGAAGCCGCAAATCACCCCGCTGGAATCAATCCGGATGATCGCGTCCGGCGCCGTCTCAAGCACAGACCGCAGCACCGCCTCGCGCTGCGACAGCGCCGAAATCGCCTGGCGATCTTCAAGCATCAACGCCAGCAAGCGCCCGACGATCTGTAGCGTCGGCGTCACCTCAGGCAGACCCCCCTGGCTCCCTTCCCCGCGCCACACCAGCACCAACACGCCAACCGCGTGATCATCCGAAATCAACAGCCGAGCCAACGCCACACGGGGCGCATCGGGAACAGCGATCGTATCGAACACAAGCTCGTGCGGCGGCCCAAGCGCGGTCTCCGGTGTGATCGCGGCCCGCACATGCTCAGCAGCGCGCGCACTCAGACCGGGATCGCACACAAAGCTGTTGTCGAACCGACCCAAGCCAGCAGCGCCGCCATGGATTTGAACCAGTCCCGCAGCCCAGGGTGGACACAGCGCCTCGACCAAGCTGATCAAGGGCGCGCACGCCTCCGACAGAGGCGCGTCCGCAGCGTAAACCGTGAGCGCATCAGAAAGCGCCTGCGCCAAGCCGTCATCCGTTGTCGCTACACCGCCGCCCGCGATTGCGTCATCATCCATACCAGACCACCGCCATTGCCGTTCTGGGGCTTAGCAGAAAGCGCCAGAATCCCGCATAGGCGTGTGCATGCTGGTGTGTCAGTTGTCATGAACGGCAATCACCAATGGCCATAGAACGCAGAATTGACGCCCCAAAACGACACCCCCCTTGGTCGATCGGGGCTATGACCTCAGTCTTTGTCCGACGCCGCAGTCGGCGATGACGAGTTCGGACCGGCGGGTTTCGTCACGTTCGAAATGAACTCATTGTAATCACCAACCATCGTTTGTGTGGCGTCAGCATAGAGCCTCATGGCCTCGGCGGGTGTCTTACAGTTGACCAGTCCTTGAATGAACAATTGATAACGGCCAAACCGCTTATTGCCAAATCGCGCGCACTGATCACGCATAAAGAATACACGATCCCAATATCGCGCCATCAACTCTTGGATGTTCTCTACAGCCCCGGCCTGGGTGGCCAATTGCAATTGTTTGCGCATTTCTTTTTGCACATCATCGAGTGTGGTCACGGCGCGTCCTCCCAGTTAGCTGACTCGTTCTTAGATTGCCGCTGCGATACAGCACTACGTGACCCAATCGCCCAACAAAAGTCGGCAAAACTACGCAATCGCCGCGCCCATCGCTTTGGATCATAAGGCGCGCCGCTATGGCGATGACAACAAGGCGCAAGACCGCGCCAAGCTTTTGCGCAGTCGCGCACCGCCGCTTCACCCCGCACGCCATGATGGGCAGGAAGGTTTGGCGCTGCGAATGCGCGCTTGGCCCGGCGACGCGACGCCGCTGACAACAGCCTGATCCAAAAGCGCTGCGAGCGGGTGTAGCGGACCGCGAGGATCAGACCGAGAGAAACGGGGTTGAGAAGCCCTCTCTGCGCCATCTGAATTCAAAAACAGTATACCAATCAATTCTTTCCACAAAGAAGGGCTGATCTGTTCCCCCAAACTTCTCCCGGCTCGAGCTCAAATTGTCCCGACAGTGTAGCGTACGAAGGTCAAGCACCGGGATGCGCCTGCGCGATGCGGAGGTCGAACTCGTTCACCGCGGCTAAGATGTGGTCAAAAATATCGGCCTGGATGGCCTCATAGGCTGTCCAGTCCGTTGTGTCCGTGAACGCATAAACCTCAATCGGCAACCCTTCCGCTATGGGCGAGAGTTGCCGAACCAAAAGCGTCAGATCATTTCGAACTTTAGGGTGGGCGCGCAGATACGCTTCCAAATAAGCGCGAAGGACACCCACATTCGTGAGACGCCTTCCATTCACCAGATTGTCGTTGCCGGAGTCGCCAGCGGCGTTGCCAGCAGCGTTGTTGGTAGCGATCTCGGCCTGCTTCATAGCCAAGTGATCGGCGAGCAGGACGATGCCTGACAGGCGCTGGATCATGTCCGCATCGCAAAACTTGACCGACGCAAAGTCGATGAGGATGGCGCGCTTGATCCGCCGCCCGCCCGTTTCCTTCATGCCGCGCCAGTTCTTGAAACTTCCTGAGATGAGCGCCTGGGTTGGGAATGTCGTGATCGTTCGATCAAAGTTGCGTACTTTGACCGTCGTCATCCCAATTTCAACGACATCACCGTCCACGCCGAGATCGGGCGCTTCGATCCAATCCCCCACGGCGACCATGCTGTTGGAGGTCAGCTGAAGGCCCGCAACAAAGCCGAGAATGGAGTCCTTGAAAACGAACGCTGCGCCTGCAGTCAGCGCCCCTAAGCCAGCTAAAATCGCGTTCAGCGGCTCGCCGAGCGACACCGAAGCGATCACGACCGCCGCCAGGAAGTAGACGAGGAGCTTTGCCGTCTGTGCGATGCTCGTTAGGGGAATGTCCCGGGAAAAGTCATACGTCTGGTAGATCGCCAGCAGCGCATTAATGAGCGCATTGGCAAAAACGGCCACGACGATAGTCAAATAGATCAGGCTGACACCGTCGAAAAAAGCCGCCAATTGCGGAGTGCCGTCGAAGACATCGGTGGCGATAACGTTGAACAATATCGCTGGCGCGACATGGGACAGGCGGCGAAAAACCTGGTGCTCGACAAGGAGCTTTTCGTGTCGCGAGCCGGGTTCTGTGAACAGCCGCCGGAGTATCCGAGCGATGACGCCCCTGGAGACGACGTAGGCCAGGAAGGTCAGGACCACGACGACGATAACCGTCATCGCGAGGGCAAGTTCCGTCGCTATCGGCGCCAAAAACGCGATACTCTGAATGAGCTCGACTAGCATGCTTACCATTGGTCCGTCGCGGTTTGCCTCTCACCGCCGGGCTCATACCTCGTTTTGCAGCATTTGAGAGCCACTGACCGTCTGCTGAACGCGGCCCAACGGGCCTTGAAGGGCGTCGGTTACGCCGCCATAGGAGAAGTTCGTCGATGCGGGCAATCTTGTGATCGGCAGTCATGCTGAGAGCCAAGCTCAACCAGGCCTCGAGAGATATGGCGCACCGGAGGAAATGAAACTGGGAACGCGTATGTCATTGCTTTCGCGATGAATTTATAGGGCAACCACAACTTCGGGCTTGGTCTCTGTCCCAGATAAGACTGTAAGTGGCCGTTCGCGCACAACTATAAAACGGCAAATTGTGGCCCTAAACTGACGAAAGCTGTGCCAAAATAGCTTGCGTCAAAAATGATCTTC
>CAZADA010000072.1:0-15822 GCA_964483775.1 uncultured Caulobacterales bacterium | reverse complement strand
GAAAGCTATGCGCTGGGGTTTGGCGAGCCCATTGCGATCTCGGCCGAGCATGGCGATGGCATGGCCGACCTGGTGACCGCCATCCGTGAGATCATGCCCGAGGAGGACGCGGAAGGGGCGTTGGCCGGTGGGACGCCATTGCGTCTGGCCGTTGTCGGTCGTCCCAATGCGGGCAAATCGACCTTGATCAATGCGTTGATCGACGAAGATCGATTGATCACCGGGCCTGAGCCTGGCCTGACGCGTGACGCCATTGCGGTGCGTTGGCGCCATGAAGGCCGAGAGGTGCGGTTGCATGACACTGCAGGTTTGCGCAAACGCGCCAAGGTGACAGACAGTTTGGAGCGCTTGTCCAACGCCGACACGCTTCGCGCAGTTCGGTTCGCCGAAATCGTGTTTCTGGTCATGGATGTGGAGAGTGCGTTTGAGACGCAAGATCTCCGCCTGGCCGACCTGACGCTGCGCGAAGGGCGGGGGCTCGTTTTCACGGTGACCAAATGGGACACGGTGGATCAGCGCGATGCGGCGCGGCGGGAGCTGTTGCACCGACGCGCGCAGTTGGACGCCCAGGCGGCGGCGGCGCCTTTGTTGACGGTTTCGGGGCTCACCGGCGAGGGGCTCGATGGGTTGATGCCCGCGGCCTTGGCGCTGCATGCCGATTGGAGCGCGAAGGTCAAAACCCGCGACCTGAATGACTGGCTGGCCGAAGCAGTGGCCCGGCATCCGCCGCCGGCCGTGGGCGGGCGACGTATCAAGCCGCGCTACATCGCCCAAACCAAGACACGTCCGCCAACCTTTGTTTTGGTGGCGAGCCGTGCGGATCAATTGCCCGAAAGCTATAAGCGCTATCTCATCGCGGGCATTCGTGAGGCGTTCGACCTTGGCTCCGCGCCGATCCGTTTGCATGTGCGCGCCGGCAAGAACCCCTACGTCACGGGCGCGAAGTCGGGATAAGTCACCGTGTCGCCGAGCGCGCCCCAGTCTTCGGCGCTGCGCAGTTTGTCGACCAGCCACGCCGCGATGATGTCGGGATCGGCCGCTCGCGGCGCGACGCCGGGGACGGCGGTTTCACCGGGAAAGGCGCGGGCGCGCAGCCGTGTCGCCATGGGGCCGGGGTCGACCAGCCGGGCTATGATCCTGGATGGTTCGGCCTCAGCTGCGTAGGCTTTCACCAGGGCTTCAAGGCCCGCTTTGGCGGCGGCGTACGCGCTCCAATAGGCCGGCGGGTCGGGCGGGGTCGTATCGGTGGTGAAGACCGCCCGGGCGCTCGGGGCTGCGGCGAGCAAGGGATGGAGCGTGCGGATCAAACCGTGGGCGGCGGCGATGCTCACCGCTAACGTGGAGGCCATGTCGACGGGCGTGACGTCCCACACCGGTTGCAGGCCGCCGTGCCAACCCGCGGCGTGGGCGAGGACGTCGACCTGACCGAAACGGGCTTCTAAAGCCGGGCCAAGGCGCGCCACCGCTTCGGAGTCGCGCAGGTCGACAGGCACCAACGCCGCGGGCGGACCGCCGGCGCTTCGGATGGCGTCGTCGAGCTCTTCCAATCCGGCTTTGGTGCGCGCCAGGGCTATGACATGGGCTCCGGCCGCTCCGGCGCGCCGCGCCGCGGCCGCGCCCAGGCCGCGTGAAGCGCCCGTGACGACCCAGACTTGGCCATTGGGGGGAGACGATGGCCTGTCGGACGCTTCGGCCGACATCAGGTGTCCTTTAGGAGCGACAGTTGATGCACTTCACCCATGGTCGCGTCGTCGCGGTCGACCAAAGGTGTGGGATAATCTTTGGTGAAGTAATGGTCGCACAATTGTGGCTCACCCTCATTCTTCACATCACTACAAATGCCGAGATACAAGCTTTCAAGCGATAGGAAACCCAAACTTTCCACGCCCAATTCTTTGCGCATGGACTCAAGGTCTCGTCCTGCGCGAGCGAACAATGTGTCTTCGTTGCTCAATTCAATGCCGTAAAAGTCGTCATACATGATCCGCGGGCTGGCCGAGCGAAAGTGCACTTGAGCCGCTCCAGCGCGTTTGACCAGCTCGACAATCTTGCGCGAGGTGGTGCCGCGCACGATGGAATCATCGACGAGCACGACGCTTTTGCCTTTGAGGACGGCGCGGTTGGCGCTGTGTTTGAGACGCACCTTGTGGGCGCGCGTTGCTTGATCGGAGAGAATGAAGCTGCGGCCCACGGCGTGGCTGCGGATCAGGCCGAGCTCCATCGGCAGCTGGCTTTGCGCGGCGAAACCAATTGCGGCGGGCATGCCTGAGTCCGGCACGGGCACGACGATGTCGACGTCGACACCATCCAAGGTTTCCTCGGCCAAGAGCGCGCCCAGGCGCTTGCGGGCTTCGTACACGCTGATGCCGTCAACCACCGAGTCGGGGCGCGCGAAATAGAGGTACTCAAATGCGCATGTGCGCGGCGGCCGGCGCACCGGGGCGATTTCCAACGAGCGCCATCCATCGCCGCCGCGTTCGGCGACGAGCATTTCGCCCGGCCTCACGTCCCGAAGCAGCTCTGCGCCGACAATGTCCAGCGCGCAGGTCTCGGAGGCGGCGACGAAGGCGGTGGTGGGCGCTGGGCTCTGATCGGCTGTTAGGGGCGCGTCGGTGTCGTCCTCAGTGGCTGGGTCGTTTTCTGCATCGGCGTCAAGCGGCGCGAGGTCGAGCTTGCCGACGACCAGCGGGCGGATGCCGTTGGGATCGCGCGCGGCAATGATTTTGTCTTGGGTGAGCACGACGATGGCGTAGCCGCCCTCAACTTTGCGCAGGGCGTCCAGCAGACGAAACTCAATGTCATTGTGGGGCGAGCGGGCCGCCAGATGCACGATGACCTCGGTGTCGGTCTCACTTTGAAACAAGGTGCCGCCGCGACTCAAATCCCTACGCAGCGTGCGGGAGTTGGTCAGGTTGCCGTTATGCGCGACCGCCATGGCCGTCAATTGCGGATCGTTTGGATCGTGGGCCAACCACTCGCCGTAGAAGGGCTGCAGATTGCGGGCGATGTTTTTGCCTTGGGTGGTGTAGCGGGTATGCCCGATGGCGCCGTCGCCCTTTAGCCCCAGGGTGGAGGCCACGTGGCCGGCCGCGAAATGGTCGTTGACCAGGCCCAAATGGCGTTGGATGTGGAAGTCGCCGCCGTCCCAGCTGGCGATGCCGCACCCGTCTTGGCCGCGATGCTGGAGGGCGTGCAGGCCCAGATAGACGTATTCGGACGCGTCTTCGACGCCCAACACGCCGAACACCCCACACGCCACGCGTGGCTGATCATCGGGCGTCGTTTCAAGCAACAGCGGGGCGCAAGCAGGCATGGCGAGGTCCTCCTGCCCGCTATATAGGCGACTCTGTTCGCTGGTGCACCGCTCGTTTCGTGAACGTGTGCGGAAAGTTACGTGTCGTCGGGTGTTGGGGTCGCCTCGGCGTCGGATCCCGCCTGCGTGGTCGCGGGCGCTGAACAGGTGAAGGTCAACGCTGGGCGCGCTTCGCCTTCGGCCACTTCGGCCCGCGGATCGACCACGATGGCCGATTCTGGCGGAGCGATTTTCTGGATTTGCTCAGCCGTCAGCTTCATGGCCGGACAGGTTTGGGCTTGGGCAAGGGCCTCAGGGCGATCTTCTTGGGGCCAAAAGGCGTAAACGGCGATGAAGGCCAGGCCAGCAATCACAATCCCGCGGGCGGCGCCAAACGCTAGGCCCAGAATCCGATCGATAAAACCGACCGAGTTGGATCGGTGCATCACGCTGGAGATCGACGACGTCACAATCGTAACGGCGATGTAAATGATTAAGAACACGCCAACGATCAAAATCAGGTGGGCGACCCACGGATCGACCACGTCATTGCTGGTGAGCGCTTCCTCGACAGCCGTTTTGAGTGGCGATTCGAAACCCCAAAGCGTGCCAAGTCCGGCGGCGACCACAGCGAGCGCGCCTAGAAATTCGCGCGCAAACCCTCGCAAAAACGCCATTGCGCTAGAAATCAACACAAGCGCGCCAAACGCCACGTCGATGTAGAGTCCGTTCATGGCCTTGTCCCCACCGCATGGGCCGGACGTCTTTGCCGTCCGCGCCGTCGATCCGCCCACCCATGCGGACCGCTACCAACAAATTGACTCACCGACCCGAATTGGCCGATCCGCCATTTTTCAGAAGTACACGTCCAGGCAAGCAAAGGGAAGGCCACACCGCCCCGGGATGGGACATGATGTGCACCCCAAGCTGCGTTTCTCTCGGTTTTGCGCTCTTGGACTGCGCTAAGTGCGCCTTGCGTCCACCTGTATTGGTCCCTCGGCGCGCCCGTTCACGAACTGGTCGACATAGGGATTGCCCGAAGACTCGATGGTGTTGGCCGGCCCACGCCAGATGATGCGGCCTTGGTAAATCATAGCGACGTCATCGGCGATCTTGCGCGCTGAGGCCATATCGTGGGTGATCGACACCGCCGCTGCGCCAAGGTCCTTCACTTGGTCGACAATCAGATCGTTAATGACGTCGGCCGTGATGGGATCAAGCCCCGTTGTGGGTTCGTCGAAGAACAAGATCCGCGGTTGGGCGACCACAGCACGGGCGAGGGCGACGCGCTTTTGCATGCCGCCGGAGAGTTCGGCTGGACGCAAATCGGCCACGTCAGGCCCCAGATTGACCTTGCCCAATGCATCGATCGCGCGTTCGCGCGCTTCGGGCCGGGCAACGCCGTCGGCATGGATCAACCGAAACGCCACATTCTCCCAAATGCGCAAACTGTCAAACAAGGCGCCGCCCTGAAACAGCATGCCGAACTTGGCCATTTGCTCGTGGCGTTGCTTGGCTGTGAGGTTGGCGACGTCCACGCCGTCGACCTCAATCGCGCCTGCGTCTGGCGCGAGCAATCCTAGAACGCACTTGATCGCAACCGATTTGCCGGTGCCCGATCCGCCAATGATCACAAGGGACTGGCCGGCGGCGATCTCCAGGTCGACACCGTTGAGGACCTTTTTGGAGCCAAAGGCCTTGGTCAGACCGGTGACAGAAAGCGCTGGCTTGCTCATTGACCCACAAAAATCCGACCGATTAAGAAGTTGAAGGCAATGATCAAAATCATTGCAGACGACACTGCGTTGGTGGTCGCCCGTCCCACGCCCTGGGCGCCGCCGCGGCTGGTGTAGCCGTGAAAACACCCCATCAAGGTCAGCAAGAACCCAAACACCGCCGCTTTGGACAGGCCAGTGATGACGTCGCCGGCGTCCATGGCGTCACGCACGCCGGAAATGAACACACCGCCCTGCATGTTGAGGATCTGCGTGGCGATCAAGAAACCACCGAAAATCCCAAGGATGTCAGCGACGATCACCAAAAGCGGCAGCGCGATCACGCCCGCCGCGATGCGCGGCCCCACAAGATAGTGGAACGGGTTGGTCGACAGGGTGGTCAGGGCGTCGATTTGTTCTGTGACCCGCATGGTGCCCAGTTCTGCGGCGATGGCGGCTGATACGCGCCCGGCGAGCATCAACGCGGCGATCACCGGACCCAATTCGCGGATGATGCCGAAGCTGATGATGTTGGGCAGGATGAACTCAGCTTGGTCCCCGGCGCCGGACACCGTGTTGAGCGCCAACGACGCGCCGGTGAACAGTGCGGTCAGTCCGACAACGGGGAGGGAGAAATAGCCAATGCGGATCAGCTGGCGCACCAACTGACCGGCGTAGAAGGGGGGGCTGACCATGCTCGCCAAGGCGCGCCCGGCGAACATGGTGACCGTGCCCGCCGCCCGACAGGTGCCCAGCGTGGCTGCGCCAATGGAGCGGACCGGAGCCAAGACGTCTGTCACGCATCGTCTCCCTGGTAGGTGCGCACACACCGCGGACCAAGCCGGGTGAGGAACTCATAAGCGGCTGTGCCGGCCAAAGCGGCCTGTTCGTCAAGCCGGGCTTGGGGGCCGAGAAACTCCACCTGATCGCCGGGGCGCACGTTGGCGATGTGCGTGATGTCGAGTGCGATTAGGTCCATCGATACTCGTCCCAAGATGGGGGCTCGCCGCCCGTCCACGACGCCATAGCCGGCCCCGCTGGCGCTACGCAAGAACCCGTCGGCGTATCCAAGTGCAACGGTTGCGCTGCGTACTGGTCGTGAAGCGACATAGTCAGCGCCATAGCCGACGGATTCGCCTGTGTCGAGTGTGCGAATTTGCAGGATTGGCGCGCTGACGGTGACGACGGTGCGCATGCGCACCTCGCCGCCATCGTGGGGATCCCCGCCGTACAGCGCGATGCCCGGCCGGGTTAAGTCGAAACCATAGGCATGGCCCAGATAGACGCCGCCGGAATTGGCCAAGCTCAGCCGGGCGCTGGAGGCGTGCGTTTTGATGGCGTGCGCCCTATGGGTGAAGGCGTCGAGTTGGCGGGCGTTGAGGGGGTGATCAGGCTCGGGCGCGCAGGCCAAATGGCTCATGATGAGCGCCAGATTGGCGTTTTGGATCTGCTCGGGAGACCCAAGGACGTCTTCGGTCTCTTTGGCCGACAATCCAAGCCGGTTCATACCCGTGTCGAGGTGCAGTCCGGCTGTCGCTTCAGGATGGGCGGTGCGGGCGGCCATCCAATCGGACCATTGCTCGGGGCTGTTGATCACCGGGGTCAGGCGCGCGGCGACCGCGGCGGGGATCTGGGGTGCGAACACGCCATTCAAAACGAAAATGGCGGCGTCAGGGCCGATGAGCTTACGCAGATGCTGGCCCTCACCGACGGTCGCCACGAAAAAGTCCTGGCAACCTTCGGCGGCCAGCGCTTTGGCGACCGGCTCGACGCCAAGGCCGTAGGCGTTGGCTTTGACCGCCGCGCCCGTCGCCGGCGCGCCGCTGACGCTCGCGAGGGTGCGGTAGTTCGCGCGCAGCGCGGTCAGATCAACGGTCAAGTGTGGGGCGACATCGAACATGGCGTTGATATCGGGCGAGTGTGTGCGGTGCGGCATGGCGGGCACCGTCCTGCGCTTGGGGCCATAGCGCAAGTGCAAACACGCAGTTGCCCGCCGGTGGGGTTAAAGGCTTGGTCCTGTGCTCGCCTCGGGTCCCTCGACCGCTTCACTATAGCGACGATCCAGATCGCTAAACCGGGTCAGGCGCTCTTCGAACTGGACTTCAACGGTGTCGATCGGCCCGTGCCGCTGCTTGGAGATGATGATCTCGGCTTTGCCCTTGACGCTCTCGAGTTCCTGCGCCCAGGCGTGCCACTCTTCTGAGCCCTCTTTGGATTTGGGTTCGCGACGTTTGACGTAATATTCCTCGCGGAACACGAACATCACCACGTCGGCGTCCTGCTCGATCGAGCCCGACTCGCGCAAATCGGACAGTTGAGGACGTTTGTCATCGCGTTGCTCGACTTGGCGGGAGAGCTGGGCCAACGCGATCACCGGGACATTGAGCTCTTTGGCCATGGCCTTGAGACCTTGGGTGACTTGGGTCACCTCTTGGACGCGATTGGTGTCTCCGCCGCCGCTGGCGCCGGTGACGAGCTGAAGGTAGTCAACCACGATCAGGTCCAGGCCGACCGTGCGTTTCAGCCGGCGCGCCCGGGCGGTCAGCTGTGCGATGGAAATGCCGCCGGTATCGTCGATGTGCAACGGGGCGCGTTCAATGCGGGCTGCGGCGTCGACCACGTCATCAAACTGGCGGGCGTCCACCTCGCCGGTGCGCAGATAGTGAGAGCTGATCCCCGATTCTTGCGCGAGGATCCGGGTCGCCAACTGTTCTGAGGACATCTCCAAGGAGAAAAACCCGACCACACCGCCGTCGGTTGGCGCACCGTTCTCGCCCGAACGCGGCTTGAAGGCTTTGGCCACGTTAAACGCCAGGTTGGTCGCCAAGGCGGTTTTGCCCATGGATGGGCGGCCAGCCAAAATGATCAGGTCGGATGGATGGAGACCGCCGAGCAGGCGATCGAGGTCGTCAAAGCCAGTGGACAGGCCTGACAAACGCCCCTCGCGCTTATAGGCTGCGTCAATCATCTGCACCGACGTGGTCAGGGCATCGACGAATTTGACGAAGCCGCGGTTGGCTCGTCCGGTCTCGGCGAGGGAAAACAGGCTGCGTTCGGCGCGCTCCAGCAACTCACCCGCGGTGGCCTCTTGTTCGGTCTTGGCTTCGTACTCCATGTCCGAACCGACGCGAATCAGTTCGCGGCGCATGGCGAGATCCCGGACAAAGCGCGCATAGTCGATGGCCACGCCGAGGCCGCACGCGCCTGCAGCCAGTTCAACAAGATACCCGCCGCCGCCGAGCTCTTTAACGCCGTCGTCTTGGTCGGCAAAGGGGCCGAGCGTGATGGCGTCGGCAACGTCATTGCGCATGATCAGCGCTGCGGCGGCGTCGAAAATCCGGCCGTGGACGGGGTCGTAAAAGTGCTCGGCTTTCAGCTGACCATCGAGGCGGTGATAGCACTCATTGTCGACCAGCAACGCGCCCAGAATGGCCTGTTCGGCCTCAATGTTGTGAGGAAGAGCGACTTCTGCTGCTTCATCAACAAACAGGTGTCCGTCCGGCATACCCAACTCCCATCGTCAGGAGCATGGCCGGCGAAACGCTTCTCGTCCGCCGGACCGCCCCTCTTGTTGAGACCTATGGGTGCGCTGGCATGGTTAACGCGCCGTAAACGATTCCAATCTGTGGTCAGGTTTCGGTAACCGGTTCGGCGTCATCCCCAAGATTTGGGTCAGACTCCGGTCCTGATTCCGCATCGCCGTCGCCTTGGCGGGTTTCGCCACCTTCGGCGCCCTCACGCTCGGCGTTGGCTTCGTACAGCTCGGCTGCTTGAGCCTCGGCGATGGCGCGGTCTTCTTCGGCTTGAGCCGCAATCACGTCCTCGCCGCGCGCCTGGCGTTCGGCCTCTTCGGGCGTTCGCGCCACATTGACCGTGACCTCGGCCGTCACCTCAGGGTGGAGGCGAACCTTCACAGCATGGAGGCCGATGGCTTTGATCGGTTCATCAATGGCGACTTGGCCGCGGGTGATGGCGCGCTCCGGGGTGGTCACCATTTCTGCGATATCACGGGCCGTCACCGAGCCATAAAGCTGACCGCTTTCGCCGGCTTGGCGGATCATGATGACGGTTTCGCCATCAAGCCCGCTGGCCAGGTCGCCCGCCGCGTCGCGGCGCTCGGCGTTGAGCTTTTCCAGAACGGCGCGTTCGCGCTCGAACTTTTCCCGGTTCTCATCGGTGGCGCGCAGGGCTTTTTTCTGCGGCAACAAATAGTTGCGCGCAAAACCGTCCTTGACATCAACAACGTCGCCGAGCCCACCCAGCCTGTCGACGCGCTCTAACAAAATGACTTGCATGGTCAGCGTCCTCAATCGACCGCGTAGGGCAGCAGCGCGAGGTAACGCGCGCGCTTAATCGCCCGGGAGAGTTCACGTTGTTTCTTGTGCGACACGGCGGTAATCCGTGAGGGCACAATCTTGCCGCGTTCTGACAGGTAACGTTGCAAGAGCTTGGGGTCTTTGTAGTCAATCTTCGGCGATTTGTCCGAAGAAAATGGGCAAACTTTACGCCGGCGTCCGAAGGTGCGGCGCTGTGGTATATTCGAAATGTTTAGGCGGTCAGCCATCGGTCATCATCCAATATTGATTGCGTGTTTGTCCTAAGCGCCGGCTTGCGCGCCTTCGCTGTCGCGCTCGCGCCGTCTGCGCTCTTCGCGTTTGGACAAAATGGGGGACGTCGTGTCCGGGTCGAGTTCGTCAACTTTCACCGTCAAGAAACGCAACACGTCGTCATGGATGCGTTGTTGACGCTCGAGTTCGGCAATCGCAGCCGGCGGGCCGTCGACGCCCAAGAGCGCATAATGGCCCTTGCGGTTTTTCTTGATGCGGTACTGCAGCGTGCGCAGGCCCCAATGCTCAGTTTTGACGATTTTCGCGCCGTTCTGCTCCAAAATGCCTTTGAAGTCTTCGGTCAATTGTTCGGCTTGGCCGGACGAGATATCCTGACGTAGGATGATGATGTGCTCATAGAGCGCCATGGTCTCTCCCTTCACACATTCGCGGCGCGCGGGCGCCGAAGGGTCGGACGCGCGCGCGACGGCTCTTCATCGCCGGACCCGAGACCTCCTCAGATCCTTCCCAAACGATCAAGACCGCGAACGAAAGATGGCTTGGTACAAACATCTGGAAAAAATTCAAGCACCTTGCGCGCGGCGCCCTGGCGCGGCATGAGGGCTCAGCGGCCCATCAAGACTTGAGTGACGAGAGGAGACGCCCATGACCTTGGCGTTCATATTCCCCGGGCAAGGCAGTCAGGCGCCCGGCATGGCCAAAGCGGTTGTCGAGGCCAGTCCCGCCGCCCGCGCCGTGTTGAACGAAGTTGACGACGCGCTATCGCAAAACTTGTCCGACCTGATGATCAATGGGCCTGCCGATACGTTGACGCTGACGGAAAATGCGCAACCGGCGCTGATGGCGGCGAGCCTTGCGGTTATGGCTTCGCTGAAGGCCGATTACGATGTGGGCGTGGGCGCTGCCGGTTTTGTCGCCGGCCATAGCCTTGGCGAGTATTCGGCGCTGGCGGCCGCTGGGGCGCTTTCAATCACTGATGCTGCGCGTTTGCTCAAGAAGCGTGGTCAGGCGATGCAGGCCGCCGTGCCTGTGGGCGAGGGGGCCATGGCTGCGCTTCTCGGCGGTGATCTTGAACAAGCCAAAGCGATTTGCGGCGTGGGTGCGCAACACGGCGTGTGCGAAATCGCGAACGACAACGCCCCTGGTCAAGTCGTCATCTCCGGCGCCAAAGCGGCTGTCGAGGCGGCGGCCGCTGTTGTTAAAGACCATGGCGTGAAAGCTGCAAAAATGCTGGCGGTGTCGGCGCCGTTTCACTGTTCGTTGATGCAGCCGGCCGCCGACGCCATGGCCGAGGCGCTGAGCGAGGTGACCATCGCCCCGCCCAGCGCGCCTGTGGTCGCCAATGTCACAGCCAGTCCGCAAACCGATCCGTCGGCCATCCGCCAGCTCTTGATCGCGCAGGTGACGGGCGCCGTGCGCTGGCGTGAATGCGCGGCCTGGATGGTTGGCGAGGGCGCGGTGTCGCGCATGGCCGAAGTGGGCGCGGGTAAGGTGTTGACCTCCATGCATAAACGCGCCCTGCCAGATGTGGCCGGCGTGGCGCTGAACACCCCCGATGATCTTGAAGCGTTCGCTAAGGAGCTCGCCGAGGCGTGAGCCACGCCCCCGCGGTGAGCCCCAGGCCGATCCTTGCCATTGGGCTCATTGCGCACTAGGCCCAGGCGCTTACGGAACTTCAGGGCGGAAACAAGCATGTTCGATCTTTCAGGCAAGCGCGCTTTGGTGACCGGCGCGACCGGCGGTTTGGGCGGGGCGATGGCGTGGGCGTTGCACGCTCGCGGCGCGGTGGTCGTGTTGTCAGGAACGCGCGAAGAGAAACTGGCCGAGCTTGCTGGCGCGCTTGGCGATCGGACCCATGCGCTGGCGTGCAACCTTGCCGATTCAGCTGCGGTGGACGGCCTTGTTCCCGCGGCGATCGAGGTCATGGGCGGGCTGGATATCCTCGTGGCGAATGCGGGCATCACGCGCGACAAGCTGCTGATGCAGATGAAGGACGAGGACTGGGACGACGTTCTGCGCATCAATCTGGAAGCCTATTTTCGTCTGGCGCGCGCAGCGGTGCGCCCGATGATGCGCCAACGCTACGGGCGTATTGTTGCAATCACGTCGGTTGTTGGGGTGACGGGTAATCCAGGCCAGGCCAACTATGCGGCTTCGAAGGCCGGCATGATTGGTTTCACCAAAGCGCTTGCCCAAGAGGTGGCGTCGCGCGGGGTGACGGCCAATGCGATCGCGCCAGGGTTCATTGCGTCGGCCATGACGGATGCGCTGAATGAGGGGCAGCGAGAGCAAATTCTTGGGCGGATCCCGGCTCAAGCCCTTGGAAAAGGAGAGGATATCGCTGCTGCTGCGGTCTATCTGGCCAGCGAGGAGGCCGGCTATGTCACTGGTCAGACCTTGCATGTGAATGGCGGCATGGCCATGGTGTAGCGCTCGCGGGGACAACAGTTTGGTGCGATCCTGCATTTTTTGGCTTGCTAGTCAGGCCGATTTCGATGTGGTATCCGCCCTGCTTCGCGATGCCTGACGCGTTTAGCTGACGGGATTGTCTTGACTTCTTCGATTGGCGTCGCGGCGTCGTCTCCGAAAACACAAGAGGGTAGTAAAGATGGCGGATCAGTCCGAAGTTCTGGAACGTGTCAGGAAAATTGTTGTGTCGCACCTGAGCGACGTGGAAGCAGAGAAAGTGGTCGAGAAGGCCAACTTCATTGACGATCTGGGCGCTGACTCGCTCGATTTGGTCGAGCTCGTCATGGCTTTCGAAGAAGAATTTAAGATCGAAATCCCCGACGATGCGGCAGAGAAAATCTCCACCGTCGGCGATGCAGTCGCCTTCATTACCGAAAAAGCGTAATTCATGACACGTCGGGTGGTGGTCACGGGGCTGGGTCTGGTGACCCCGCTGGGAGTCGGCGTTGAGGTCGCATGGTCCCGTCTGATCGCGGGAAAAAATGGCGCGAGTCGCATTGAGACGTTCGAGGTCGATGACCTGGCGTGTCAGGTCGCGTGCCATGTCCCTCGCACCGATGGCGTGGGTGTCGGCGACCTTGGTGATGATGGCCGGCTTGACCAAGACGCCGTCGTCGACAAGCGCGACATGCGGCGCATGGATCCGTTTATCATGTACGCCATCGCGGCTGCTGATGAGGCGGTGGCTGATGCTGGGTGGCGGCCGGACAGCGATGCTGACAAGGATCGCACCGGGGTGTTGATCGGTTCGGGCATTGGCGGGCTCCAGACCATTTACGATGCTTCGATCACCCTGAATGAAAAGGGACCGCGCAAGCTGAGCCCCTTTGTGATCCCGGCGATGCTGATCAATCTGGCCTCGGGCCATGTGTCGATGCGGTATGGCTTTCGCGGACCCAACCATTCGGTGGTGACGGCCTGTTCCACCGGGGCGCACGCGATCGGCGATGCGGCGGCGCTCATCGCGCGCGGTGAGGCTGACGTGATGTTGGCCGGCGGCGCCGAGGCGGCGATCACGCGGCTGGGCATTGGCGGTTTTGTCGCTTGCCGAGCGCTCTCAACCAACTTCAACGAAACACCGCAGAAAGCCTCCCGTCCTTATGATGAGGCCCGTGACGGGTTCGTGATGGGCGAGGGGGCTGGCGCGGTGGTCCTGGAAGAGTATGAGCACGCCGTCGCACGCGGGGCGACGATTTACGCCGAGGTGAAGGGGTATGGCCTTTCGGGCGACGCCTACCACATCACTGCACCGGCTGAGGACGGCAATGGCGGCTTTCGCTCCATGTCGGCGGCGTTGGCGAATGCGGGGATGGCGCCGAGCGACATCGACTATGTGAACGCGCACGGCACGTCGACGCCCAAGGGCGATGAGATTGAGCTGCGCGCGGTGGAGCGGTTGTTTGGCGAAGCCGCCGGCCAAATGGTCATGTCGTCGACCAAATCGGCGATTGGACATTTGCTTGGCGCTGCGGGCGCTGTGGAGGCGGTGTTCTGCACGCTCGCCATTCGCGATGGCGTTTGCCCGCCAACGCTGAACTTGGACAACCCGTCGGTGGAAACGCCGCTTAATCTGGCGCCGCACACTGCGGTGCGTAAGCCCATCCGCGCCGCCCTGTCGAATTCGTTCGGCTTTGGCGGCACCAACGCATCCCTTGTGCTCACAGCGCCGTCATGACCCAAGACGCCAAGCCCGCCAAATCGAATCTCGCGATGAAAGTCCTGTTGTCGCTAGCGATCATTGGCGTGGTCGTGGCGGTGTTGGCGATGGGGGCCCTTGCCGGTGGGTATTACGCGCTGAACCATCTGTACCAGAAGGCGGGGCCGGCTGAAGAGGACCGCTTGTTTACGGTGGAGCAGGGCGCGACGCTGCGCGGAATTGCAGAACAGCTGGAACGCGATGGCATGATCTCCGATGCCCGCGTGATGCGCCTGGCGATCCGGCTGCATGGCGACTCCACAGGGCTGCAGGCGGGAGAATACTTGATCCCGGCTGGGGCGAGCATCGCCGCGATTTACCAACAGCTGAGCTTGGGGGATGTGGAAACCTACGCCATCACCTTCCCCGAAGGATGGCGCACGGACCAGATCGTCGCGCGGTTGAACGCCAATCCCGACTTGAGCGGTGATCCGATCGACATTGACGCTCTGACCATCGAGCACGGGCAGCTGAAACAGGGCTGGCTGCTGCCAGACACCTATAGCTTCAAACGCGGGGCGAGCCGTCAGTCCATCCTCGATCGCATGGAGCGCGCACGCACTCAATTGCTCGACGAGTTGTGGGACGAACGCGCTGACGGCTTGCCGTTTGACACCCACGATGAGGCGATCGTTTTGGCGTCGATTGTCGACAAAGAAGCCGGCGGCTCGGAGCACGATTTGGTCGCTGGGGTGTTGATCAATCGCCTGATGTGTCCACAGGGGCAGGGGACGTGTGCAGGGCGCGCGTGGCGGCTTGAGGTCGATGCGACTGTTCATTTTGGCGTCAATGGCGGGCAGCCCTTGTTCAATGCGCGCGGGCAGCGGCGAACCTTGTATCGGTCTGAGCTCGATAACGCCGGCAATGCCTTCAACACGTATTTGATTGATGGCTTGCCGCCGGGGCCGATCACCAATCCTGGACGGGCGGCCATTGCGGCTGTGCTCAATCCGGCGCAAACCGATGCGATGTACTTCGTCGCCGATGGGACCGGCGGGCACGCGTTTGCGCGCACCTATCGCGAGCACCAGAGCAATGTGGCCCGCTGGCGGCAAATCGAAGATGAGCGCATTGCACAAGAACGGGCCGACGACAGCTAACCGCTACCGCGCGAAGGGCCGGCCATGACCGACACGCCAGCACCAAGCCCACCATCACGATCCGGCCGCGGCGCGCTTGTGGTGATCTCCAGCCCAAGCGGCGCCGGCAAGACCACATTGACCCGCCGGCTTATCGCCGACGACGCCCAACTGCGCCTTTCGGTGTCGGCGACGACCCGCCAGGCCCGTCCCGGCGAAATCGATGGCGAACACTACTATTTTTGGGACAGGGAACGCTTTGAAGTCGAGCGCGACCAGGGCGCGTTCTTGGAGCACGCCATCGTGTTCGGCAATCTCTATGGCACGCCGCGCGCGCCAGTCGAGCGTTGGCTGAGCGATGGCTTGGACGTTGTTTTCGACATTGATTGGCAGGGCGCGCGCCAGGTGCGCAGCGATCCGATCGCGAAGGTCGTCAGCGTCTTCATCCTGCCCCCGTCGCTGGGCGTGTTGCGCGAGCGGCTCGCGCTACGCGATTCGGATGCGCCCGACGTGATCGAATCGCGCATGGCCCGGGCGGTCGATGAGATCGGTCACTGGCGCGAATATGCCTATGTCGTGCTCAACGATAATCTTGATGAGGCAACCCAAGCGCTCTCGACCATTTTGGCGGCTGAACGCACGGGCGCGCTGGCGGACGCGGCGGCTTGGCGCGGCGCGAACCAGCCTGACTTGTCGGACTTTGTTGAGGCGCTGTGCCGGCAAACGGCTTAGGCGCTTTGGTCGGGACGCGCTTGGGCGAGATATCGGGCCATCTTGGCGAATTGGGATGGCGTAACCTGTTCGGGGCGCGTGTCTGATGTGATCTCACCAGCGGTGCACAGCTGATCGACGGTCACGCCCCTGTTGGCGATCCAGCCTTTCAAACTGCTGCGAAGCATTTTGCGGCGTTGGCCAAAGGCGGCTTGCGTCAGCGCCTCAAGTTCAATCATGGCGGGGAACGGTTCAGCTTGGGGGGTCAACCGCACCACAGCTGAGTCCACCT
>CAZADA010000071.1:0-16055 GCA_964483775.1 uncultured Caulobacterales bacterium | reverse complement strand
GACGATAAGGGCGCCGCGACGATGCGTTCGTGTCTGCGTTGGGCCAAGGGGGAGGCGCTGCGGTTGGCGGCGTGGGGGACACGCGGGGCTGGCGGCGCGTATTTGGGGTGTCCCCGGCGGCGCGCTTCGTCTTGTCCGTGGGCTGATGATTGAAGCGCATGTGATCGGAGCTTGGCGACGCCAAGTCCGCGATGGACGCCAAACGGTGTTCAACTTGGGCGTGTCGGATAAACGGTTGGCGCTGGATCCGAGACCGTGACGAACGGCGGTCTGGGGCGCTCGGCGACCGACCCGGCTAGGTGTTATCCGCGGTTAAGAACTCGTCCTGAAATGCCGTGAGTTCTGCGACCAAATTGGTGAGGCGTTCGGGCACTTCGCTTTGGGCTTGGGCGCGGATCGCGCTTTCGGCCATCCAGTTGGCCGGGCGGATCAAGGCCTGGATGCGCTCGGATTCCTCGGTGGACTGAGGTTCTTCGGCGAAGACTTCGAGGGCGCTTAAGACTTCGTGGGCGCTTATGGCGATCGATTGCGGCCTCTGGAACTCACGCGGTTCGCCGCCTTCGTTTTGCGCCGCGAAGGAGAAGCGCTCGAGAGTCTCCTGATGGGCGAGAACCGCCAGGTGCTCGGCGAACTGAGTTTCGGCCGCAAGGCGAGCCTCGGATTTGGCGGCGGGCACGTTGGATTCAGGTGCTGGGTCGTCGTCGGTCTGGGGCTGGCCTCCGCATGCGCTGAGCGCCACAAAGCAAGCCGCGCACATGGTTTGAAACAAGGGGCGGCCTTTGAGAAAACGTGCGATCATGACGGTCCTCCTGAACACGGGTTGCCCTGTAGCGGAGCCGGCGCCCCGTGTCATCGGGTGACGTGCAGAGCGGACCGGAAAATTCGTTGGCGACGCCGTGATTGTGTTCCGTGTTCGTGGCTGGTAGGGCCAAGGGTATGCTGGAGTGCGCGCCATGATTGCACGAGACAAAGCCAGTTTTGCCGGAACCGTTTCGGTTTGGGGGCTGCAATTGCTGCTGGCATTGCTGCTGGCCAATCTGGCCGCGTCCTTGATTTGGGCCGGAGCTGCGCCGCGACGGGATGCTGCGCTCGCTCGCGCGGCGGCGGGCGGTGTTGGGCCCGGCGCAGGCGGACTGATCGTTGATCAGCAGACTTTGGTGACGTTTGATGTGTTTGGCCGGTTGGAGGAGGCCGAGCCGGCGGTGGTTCAGCCGGTGACGCAACAGGTGACACGCTTGAATCTGGAGCTCACGGGCACGCGGCCGTCGTCCAATCGCGCCTTGAGTTCAGCTTTCATTCGGCTGCCGAATGATCGGCAGGAGACCTTTGCGGAAGGCCAAGAAATCATCCGCGATGTGACGCTGGACAGTGTGTACAGCAGCTATGTCATTTTGAACAATCGCGGTGTGCTCGAGCGGCTGGACCTGGAAATTCTTGGTTCGGTCTTACCGGATTTGCCGCAATGGCGTCAGGGGGGCGAGGATTTGCAGGCCTTTGACGGTGTCCTCGAAACACAGGGCGAAGGCCAAACGCCCACGCCAAGTCCGACCGTGGCCGTTGATGCGACCGATGGGGAGGTCTCGCAGGACGACAGCGAGGACGAACCGCAGTCCAACATGACGTTGGTTGGCGCGCCCAGCGAACCGATTCGTCTCGATAACGCCCGTGAGTTGCTGCAGATCGTCCAATTTGCACCACAACAGGTTGACGGACAGACGCGGGTGGTGGTGTCGCCGGTGGCGAGTGCGGAGAGCTTTGAGGCGTTGGGGTTGCGCACGGGCGATGTGGTGCTGACGGTCAATGGCGAGAGCTTGTCCGATGAGGCTGATCTGTTCGGCTTGTTTGAGCGGCTGCAAAAGACCAGCCGGTTCAGTGTTGATGTCGAACGTGACGGCGAACCGGTGAGCATCGATTACTGGGTGTTGCCACAGTGATCTGGATGTGAGGCGCGTGCAGCGCATTGTGTGCGTACGCGCAAAGTTGCGATCCTCGGTTTTCCCTTGATTTTCGGACGTGAGACAGGCACGAAGTCTGCACAATTGGTGAGGTCTACGCGCGGTTCGGCGAGGTGCTCAAAACGGCCACACTCGCACGTTAACTGTGTGCTTATGTGAGGCTCGCAATCGCATACATCGTGTGTGTTTGCGGAGCTTCGATTGTAGTGTTGGGCCGGTAGCGGCGGGAAACCTGGTGCGGTGCAGGGCTTTGACCGCACGCGGGGGCGAGGGAAACGCGTAATGGCACGGGCGAAGACTTTAGGGCGAAATGTGGTCGCACACGTGCGCTTGGGCGCGGTGGTTTTGGCCGCGTTGGCCGGGCTGGGTGTGGCTACCAGCGCCTCGGCGCAGACCGACGAACACCGAATCAATTTCGTTAACACCGACCTGCGGGCCTTTATCAACGATATCTCGTTGGTCACGGGCTATACGTTCATCATGCACCCCACCGTGCGCGGTGAAGTGAACGTAGTGTCCCAAACTGAGCTTTCGCCGGATGAGTATTTCGACTTGTTCCTGGCGACCTTGCGCACCGCGGACTATTCGGTGGTGCCCGCCGGGGCCGGGACGTACCGCATCATGCCTGACGACCAGATTTCGTCTGATGATATCCCGGTCGGATCGGGCGACGCCCGGCAAAGCCAGTTCATCACCGAAGTGTTCCAGTTGCGCCATTTTAACGCTGTGGAAGCGGCTCAGATGGTTCAGCCCTTGGTCAATGGCCGCGGTCAGGTGACGGCGAACAACGACACCAACCGTTTGGTCGTCGTCGACTATGCCGGCAACATCGAACGGATCCGTCAGATTGTGTCTGAGCTCGACCAAGACACGTCCGTGTTTGAGACTGTGCGCTTGCGCAATATGCCAGCCACTGAGGTTGCTGAGGTGGTGAACGCGTTGGCTCCCTCCGGCGGGCGGCGCGATGATCGGAGCGGTCAGGTGACGGCTGTTGCGGTGCAAAGCGGCAACAGCGTGTTGTTGCGCGGCGAAGAAGCCGACGTGCAGCGTGTGCGCACCTTGGTGCAGGAGCTGGACTATCAGTCGACGCCGAGTGAGACCCTGCGCGTTGTGTATCTGCGTCACGCCGTGGCCGAGGAGATTGTGCCGATCTTGGAAGCGGTCGCCTCGCAAATGCCGCAGCCGGGCGAGGGGCAGCAGACGGTGACCATTCCGTTCCACGCGCCCACCAACTCGATTGTGCTGAGCATGGATCCCCAAGCGTTGAGCGCCATGATGCGGATCATTGAAAATCTCGACATTCGCCGGCCCGAAGTGCAGGTGGAAGCGTTGATTGTCGAGCTGACCGACGACACCGCGCGGGAGCTTGGCGTTCAGTTTGTGCTCGCGGGTACAGATGGCGACAACTCGACGCCGTTTGCGGCGTCCAATTTCTCCAACTCGGCCACGGGTATTTTGTCTCTCACCGGGGCGGTGTTGCTTGATGACGATGACGATCCCAATGGCGCCATTCGGGCCAATGCGATCTCCTCGCTGATCGGCAATCAGGGCCTGACTTTTGGCGCGGGCGGCACCACCGATGATGGCACGTTGTTTGGCGTCATCCTCAATGCGGTGCGGGCCGACACGGCATCGAACATTCTGTCGACGCCCTCGGTCAAAGTGCTCGATAACGAGTTTGCGTCCATCAATATCGGCCAGGAAATCACCATCACGACCGGGTCGACGTTGAGTAACGATCTGATCGGCAGTTTCAACAATTTCGAGCGCCGGGACGTCGGCGTGATTCTTGAAGTGACGCCGCAGGTGAATGAGGGCGACGTGGTGCGTCTGCAGCTTCGCCAAGAGGTGTCCTCAGTCGCTGGCACCGATGTGAATGGCGAGCCCGTGATCGCCAACCGGGAGATTCAAACCACCGTGCTTGCTGATGATGGCGAAGTGATCGTCATTGGCGGCCTCATCGAAGAAGCAGAGTCGGAAAGCTCACAAGGATTGCCGGTGGTGAGCCGTATTCCTGGGGTTGGGCGCTTGTTCCGTTCGGATGGCACGTCGCGGGCGCGCTCGAACCTGGTCGTGTTTATCCGCCCGACCATTGTGCGCAGCGAAGACGACAACCGGGCGCTTTCCGCGGAAGCCATGGCCGATCTGACGGCGGCGCTGGAGTCCAGTGGCTTCAATCCTGGCTCGGTGATCGATGATCTGCAGCGCTCATCGCGCTTGTCGGGCTCGGGCGCTGTTCCGCCCCGCGGCGCGGAGGATCTCATGAATGAGATCGAAGCGGCTGAGGGGAATGGCGGCTAGGGGTAGCCAGTTTCAGCTGAAGGGGCTAAGGCCACGGTTGGCCAAGGCCATTGGACGCGTGTTGGGGATCGCGTCCGCCCGCCGGGGACGGTCAACACGCAGACACAGTCTGCGCGGGCGAGTGTGACGGATGGACCAAGAGCGCCACGATCCCATTTTGAACTACGGCTTCGCCAAAGAGCACGGCGTGCTCGTGCTCAACCCCCATGGTGAGCGGGTGCAAGTTGGTGTGCGCGCCGGCGCCAAACCTTCGGCGATTATGGAGGCGCGACGGGCGATTGGCGCGCCGCTTGAGCTGGAAACGCTGACGGCGGAGAATTTTGATCGCCGGTTGTCGGAGGTCTATGCCTCGGCGGGGCTCGACAACGCTTCGCTGAATGAAGGGCTTGAGGACACCGAAGACCTTGAGAGCCTCATGGACAGTCTGCCGGCGACGGCGGACCTGCTCGACACCGAAGACAACGCGCCGATCATCAGGCTGATCAACGGCTTGTTGTCGGAGGCGGTGAAAACCAGCGCGTCGGACGTGCACATCGAGCCGTATGAAGATCGCTTGTCGATCCGGTTCCGCATTGACGGGGTGTTGCGCGAAACGCTGACGCACCAGCGCCGGCTTGCCCCCTTACTCGTGAGCCGGGTTAAGGTGATGGCGCGCCTGGACATTGCGGAAAAACGCGTACCGCAGGATGGGCGCATTTCGCTATCGCTTGGGGGGCGCGCGATTGACGTACGCGTGTCAACATTGCCGTCGCGCTATGGCGAGCGGGTGGTGTTGCGCTTGCTCGACAAAAAGCAATCCCATCTTGACCTTGATCAGCTCAACATGCCGCCGGCATTGTTGGCCTCGCTCAAACGCACCTTGCGCCAACCGAACGGCGTGTTGCTCGTCACGGGGCCAACGGGCTCGGGCAAGACGACGACGCTGTATGCGGCGCTGACGCTGCTCAACGCCCAAACACGCAATATTCTCACGGTGGAAGACCCGGTTGAGTACGGCCTGGATGGGGTGGGGCAGACGCAGGTCAATCCTAAGGTCGGGTTGACCTTCGCCAGCGGGCTGCGCGCCATCCTGCGCCAAGACCCCGACATTGTGATGATCGGCGAGATCCGCGACGTGGAAACCGCGCAGATCGCGGTGCAGGCCAGCCTCACCGGCCATTTGGTGCTATCGACGGTGCACACCAACTCGGCGGTGGCCGCGATCACGCGGCTGCGCGACATGGGCGTTGAGGCGTTTTTGTTGTCGTCGACCTTGCGCGGCATCCTGGCGCAACGCTTGGTGCGGCGACTGTGTGATCATTGTAAGCGACCCTACGAGCCCGACGCGACCGAGCTGGCCACGCTCAATCTGACGGGCGTGCGCGAGCGGCTGACCTTCTATGAGCCGGTGGGGTGTGAGGCGTGTTCGGGCTTGGGGTTCCAGGGCCGCCTTGGCGTCTACGAATTTGCGGTGGTTGATGATGAACTGCGCCGTCTCATCCATGATGATGCGCGTGAAGACGACATGGCCCTGCATGCGTTTCGCAACAGCGACACCTTGCTCGACAGCGGCGCGCGCCACGTGGTCAATGGCTTGACGTCGTCTGATGAGGTGTTGCGGGTGTGCCGCGCCAACACCGAGGACGCCGACACATGACCGCGTTTGAATACGTCGCGGTTGATCCATCGGGCAAACGTAAGAAAGGCGTGCTCGACGCCGATAGCGCCCGCGCGGCGCGCCGTGAACTGCGCGAACGCAAGCTCACGCTGCTGGAAATCAGCGAGGCCGCGGGGAAGGCCAAGACGCAGTCGTCGTCGAGCCTGTTCGGGCCGCGGGTCAGTTCGAACGATTTGGTGTTGATGACCCGTCAGCTGGCGATGCTGATCCGGTCTGGGACGCCGGTGGAGGAAGCGCTTGGCGCGGTGGCGGCGCAGACGCGCTCGGCTGGCGTGCGCGGCACGTTGAACGCCGTGCGCGCGTCGGTCACCGAAGGGTTTCGCCTTTCCGACGCGCTGGCCAAACAAGCCAAGGTTTTCAATCCGCTGTATCGCTCCATGGTTGCCGCCGGAGAGGCGTCGGGGGATTTGGGGGCCGTGCTGGAACGCTTGGCCGAGTTCTTGGAAAACAGCCAGAAAATGAAGCGCCAGGCGATGGCCGCTTTGATCTATCCGTGTGTGCTGGCGGTCGTGGCGTTGGGCGTGGTCTCGTCGTTGATGGTTTTTGTGGTGCCTAAGGTCGTCGAGCAGTTTCAAACGCTTGACCAAGATTTGCCCGCGCTCACACGGGTTGTTATCGCCATATCTGAATTCATGCAGCGGTTTGGCCTGGTGACGTTGGCCGGTATCGTTGGCGGGTTGTTTGTTTTCCGTCAGAGTTTGCGAAGCCGGGGTTTCCGGCGCGGGTGGCACAAATTCTTACTGTCGCTGCCGGTCATTGGTCGGCTCAACCGATCGGTCAACGCCGCGCGGTTCGCGCGCACCATGGGCGCGTTGGTCGCCTCGGGCGCCCCTGTGATGGAAAGCTTGGCGGCCGCGAAAGCCACGGCGAACAATCTCGTCATCCAAGATGCGGTGGACGACATGATCGAGACGGTGCGTGTGGGCGGCGGGGTGTCTGGCGGTATGAGCAAGACCGGGGCGTTCCCAACCTTGCTCGTTTATATGGTGGCGAGCGGAGAGCGCAGCGGCGAGTTGGCCGCCATGTTCACCAAAGGGGCCGAGTACTTGGAGAGCGAGTTTCAAGCCGCCACGACCGTTGCTCTTAACATGTTGGAGCCGGGTATGATTGTGATCATGGCCGGGTTCGTGGCGATGATCGTGCTGGCGATCATGATGCCGATTTTGCAGCTGAATTCGCTGGCCGCGCTTTGAGTTGGGCGCGCGCCTTGTTTGGGCTATAGGGACGCCCAATGCTGGGTCTGGGCAAGGAGACACACACATGAGGGACACGGTTCGCAAGCCGAAGCCGCGGCGCTCGCGCCAGGCGGGCTTTACCTTGATTGAGGTGATGGTGACGGTGGCGATCATTGCGCTGCTGACGACGGTCGCGGTCATTGCGACGCCGCAGTTGTTACAATGGGCGCGGTCGAGCAAAGCGCGGGCCGACATCAGCCAAATCGAAAACGCCTGCAGCGTCTATGCGATGCAGAGCGCCACCTTGCCAAGTCTGAGCGAAGCCGGAGTCGACTCCGTCCTCGCCCAGCAACTGACCAATGGCGTGCCCAAGGATCCGTGGGGCCGCGACTATGTGATCGAGGTGACGGACGACAATACGGGCTGTCGCGCGGTTTCGTTGGGCGCTGACGGTCGCCAGGGTGGGACCGACGCTGACGCCGACATCACATCGGTACAGTCCTAGGCTTTGGCATGATGGATGGGCGCGCACGGTGGGCGGACCGCACGCGGGGCGTGACGCCTTGTCGCGCCCATCGTCGTGAGGCGGGCTTTACGCTCATTGAGCTCATGGCCGCGATCTTCATCGTGGGGTTGGGCGTGACCATGGTGGTGCTGGCTTGGCCGCAGGACGAGGAACCGGCTGAGCGCGAAGCCAAGGCGTTCCAAGCGCTGGCGCAGCTGGCCATGCAGGAGAGCATCGTGTCCGGGTCGGCCGTTGGGCTGCTGGTTTCCGAAGACGACGTCACGGTTTATCAGCGCCGGCAAGGCGAGTGGCTGCCGGTGACGGTGGCCGGCCTTGCCACGCGGGTCTGGGACGAGGAGGTCGGCGTGGTGGTGATCGAACCGGAAGCGGCTCAAGCGGCGCCCGGGCGCAATCGGTCCATCAGCGCACGGGCGAGGCGGGCGCGCGAGTCCTCCTATCCTCATCCGCAGATCTTCTTTGACGCCACGGGCGCCGCGACGCCTTTTGAAATCGTGGTGAGCGGGCCGGATGGCGTGTATCGTGTGGCGGGTTCATCGGTCGGCGAGGTGCGGATGTGGCGTGATGAGCGGATTCAGTTTTAGTCGATGGTTGCGCCGCGGGCGGCGTGATGGGCAACGCGCTTCGCGGGATGCGGGGTTCACCCTGATCGAAGCGGTGACCGCCATGGGTATCTTCGCGATCGCGGCGTTGGCGCTCATGCAGCTGAACACCCAAAACGTGCGGGGGCAAACGCAGACGAACGCGGTCACGCTGGCGCGCATTGTCGCGCATAATCAACTGGTTACGATCATGGCTGATGACGATCCCCCGCGTGCGGGCGTGTCTGAGGGACGCGAAGAGTTGGGTGGTCGCACGTGGGTGTGGCGCACCACCACCTTTGAGAATCCGGCGACGGGCGTTCTGCAGATTCAGATTTCTGTGTTTGGCGAAGGCGATCTGACCCTGGCTCTGGTCGAGTCTACGGCTTTTCGGTCGACTGAATGAGGCGTTGTCGCGATCAGCGGCCGACGCGGCCTCAACGGGTCGCTCGGCGCGACGCCGGCTTCACGTTGGTCGAGGTTTTGGTGGCCATGGCCATCGTGTCGATGATCGCTGTGGCGGGCAGCGTGGTGCTGGTTTCGGCGCTGAACACCAGTGAACGCTTTGCCGAAAACGATGAGCGCCTCAAAGAACTGGACTTGGCGCGCCAGGTGATCGAGCGCGATTTGCTCCAGGTCACCAACCGGGCTGTGCGCGAACCCTTTGGTGAAGTGCGCGATTTTGTGTTTGAGGGGGGGCTCGACGAATCATGTCCACTGCTGGCGTTCACGCGCAATGGTTGGGAGAACCCCGAGGGCTTGGCGGCGCGCAGCGATCTACAGTTTGTCGAGTATTGTCTCGTCGAGGATCGCCTGGTGCGGCGCGCGCGCATGCGTCTGGACGTGACAACCCAAACGCCGGAGAATGAACGCATTCTGCTCACAGGCGTGCGTTCGCTTGAGGTGCTGTTTCCGCAAGAAGGCGGGCGTTTGGTGCGCGAGTGGCGTCAAACGGAGGCGGTGTCCGGTGCTGGACTGGGGGCGTTTCCCCGCATGGTGATCATGTCGTTTGAGCTTGACCATTTTGGTCCGCTTGAGCTGCGGTTTTTGGTGCATACCGAATGACGCGTTCGACCCGGTCTCGATCCCAACGCTCCCGGCAAAAGGGCGCGGCTTTGTTGATGGTGCTGTTGATTGTGGCTGTGATGTCCACGGTGGCGGTGGCGATCACCGATGATCTGCGGTTCGCCATCCGGCGCACCACGAACATTCGCGACGCCCAGCAAGCGACGTGGTACGCCGTCGGCGCCGAGCAAGCCACGGGCGTGTTCATTGAAGGCTTGTTGCGTGTGGATCCGCGATTGTTATCGTTGACGCAGGATACAGCTCCTGAAGGCGTGCCGCTGCCGGTCTCGCGCGGGCGCTTGGCTTTTCCCATTCCCAGCGGGTTTATCAACGTCGTGGTGCAGGACGGCGCCAATTGCTTTAATGTCAACGCGTTGATGAGCGGATCGCAACCGAATGGCGTCAATCCGTTTGCGGTTGAAGTCTTTGCTTTGTTGCTGATCGACTTGGGCGTGCCGGTTCAACGCGCGCGCGCGTTGGTCAATGCGACCACTGACTGGATTGACGCGGATGGGGCGCCGCGTCGCGGCGGTGCGGAGGACTTCAACTACGCCCAGCTTGACCCGCCTTACCGGGCGGCGAACCGACCGATCGTCGACTTGAGTGAATTGCGTGCGATTACGGGCTTTGATGAGGAGGTCTACGCTGGGATGCGGCGGTTTTTGTGCGCGCGCCCGAGCAGCGAGATGAGCATTTTGAATCTCAACACGTTGCGTGATGATCAGGCGGTGTTGCTGCATGCTGTGATGTTGGGAACCATCACCGTGGACGATGCGCGCTCGGTGATCGCCGAGCGAGGGCCTGAAGGATTTGGGACCATCGATGAGGTCCTGGAGGTTCCTGTTCTCAAAAGGGTTTTGTCGGATGACGAGCCCATTGAAAGCGACGACGAAGACACCGTCGAGGAGAACGCCAGTTCGGACGATGAGATCGATGAGGAAAAGCGGTTCATGCGTGACCAGCTCGGTCTGGCCACAACGCGGTTTGATGTCCTGATCCAAGTGAGCTATCGCCAAGCATATCTGGAACTGCGGTCGGCCATGCGGGTCGACACACGGAACGGCGCCGCGATCGAAAGCCGCCGGTTTGGAGCACTCTAGTGGCCTCGGTTTTGGTGCTGATTCTGAATGCAACGGCGGGTGACGGCGTGGTTTGGGCGCGCCGGGCCAAACGCCGCGGGCCGGTTGAAACCGGGGCGGTTGACTTGGATGCGCCGCTGCCGCGCCGGCTGCGGGCCGACACCGTGTGCGTGATCGTGCCTGGTTTGGACGTCGCTTCGCATCGGGTGCCGGCCACCAAAGGCTCGCCGACCCAGGCGCGGTCGGCCGCGCTGTTCGCCGTCGAAGACGACATCGCGCTGGATTTGGACTCCGTGCACCTGGCGCTGACGCCGCGCAGCGGTGAGGAACGGTTCGCCGCAGTGGTGTCCAAAGATCGTATGGATTCCTGGCTTGAGATGCTGGCTGTGCTTGAGGTTGAGCCTGATTGCATCACGCCTGATTTTTTCGCGCTTCCAAGACCGGCCGCCCAGACACTGCGGCTGAGCGATTTGGGTGACCGCGTGTTGGTGGACTTTGGCGATTTTGGCCTCGCCGCTGATCCTGATCTGGCGTCTGTGATTGTGCCTGCTGCGTGCGAAGACCGCGAGTTTGAGGCGATCGAGGCGCGGACCAACCGGGCGGCGAATCTTGGCGTTGAACTGTTGCGCGCGTACGGCCCAGTTCAGACCGAACAGCCGCTTGATCGTGAGGCGTTGTTGTCACTGTTTGTCGACGCGGTCGACGAGGGGCCGCGCCTCAATCTGTTGCAGGGCGCCTACCAGGGACGACCACCTTGGCGACGGGCGGCGGGCGCGCTGCGGGGCCCTGCGATCTTGGCCGGCGTGGCTCTCGTAGCGTGGTTGGCGCTGTTGATGGCCGAGACGGCCGCCTACAAGAGCGCGGCGCGTGATGCGCGTGATGAAACCGCAAATCTCTACGCCCAGACGTTTCCCAATGACGGTGCGGTTATCGATGTGGGCGCGCGCATGCGCGAGCAATTGCGCAGCGCCCAGGGGGAGAGCTCGGGCGTGTTTTTGGACTTGAGCGCCGCGCTCGCCGAGGCGCTGAGCGGCGCGCCGAACGTGGAACTCCAGGTCCTCCGGTTCACATCGGGCGATGACGAGTTGGAGGCCACGCTGCGCTACCGATCGTTTCAGGATATTGAAGCGCTCACCGCGAGCTTAAGCGCCACCAATGCGATCGTGGAGGTGGGTTCCGAGCGCCGCGAGAACGACCGGTTTGTCGGCAGCATCACACTGAGGGCCGCACCATGAAGGCTTGGTGGGACGAACGCAGCCAGCGAGAGCGCATTCTGCTCGGCGTGATGGCGGGCATTTTTGCCTTTTTGATCTTGGGACCGGGGGTGTTGGGGCCGATCGTCAGCTCGCGGGCCGCGGCTGAGCAAGACTATCGCGCTGCGCTGGCCGATTTGGCGGTCATGCAGGAGGGCGCCCGACGGATGGCGGCGTTGCGCGTGGCTGAACCGGGCGCGCCGGGTGGCGCGGCAACGGGGGTTGTCGCCGAGCCTGGCCAAGAAACCTTGCGTTCGGTAATCGGCAACGAAGCCGAGCGGGCCGGATTGCGCTATGACGCGCTGAACGCCGATGAACGCGAGCAGGAGGCCGCCGTTACTTTCGCCAGCGTCAATCCGCCTGAGTTGTTCGCCTGGCTGCAGGATCTGCAGCGGCGCCATCGCATCACGGTCGTCAGCGCTACGATCAGTCGACCAGAGATCGATGAGGGCGGGGTTCGCGCGACGGTTCGTTTGATGCGGGCTGTGCTGTGATTAGGGCGCTGGTTCTTGGGGCGGTGTTCGTGGTCGCGTTGCTTGCGTTTGCGATTGCGCGCTTTCCCTTGTCGAGCGCGCTGGCGTTGTCCGGCGCACGTGAGCAGGGCCTGAGCTATCAGGGGGCCTACGGCACGATTTGGGATGGGGTGCTGGTGGGGGGGGCGTGGGGGCGCCAGGACCTCGGCGTGGTCACAACACGGCTGCACGTGCGCCCGCTCTTGTCCGGTGTTGCACGGCTTGATGTGCAAGCCACAAAGGGGCCGTGGGCGGCTCCCAACGGCAGCGCCAACGGTGTGGCGCGGGCCAGTGTCGCTTTGAGCCTCAATGGGCGGGTGAGTGTCCGCGATGTCACCGCCACCCTGGACCTCGCGCGGGTTCCGGCCGTCCACCGCCAGATCCGCGATCAAGGCGGCCTGTTGTCCATCAACGTTCCTGAATTGGTGATCGATCCCGAGGCGGGATGCGTGAGCGTGGCGCAGGGCGCCTTTCCGACAACCGTGTCGATCCGCGTGCCGACGTCCTCTGATGTGCAGCTTGCCGATTTCTCCAGCCCGATCGAGGTGCGCTGCGAGGGACGGGAAATCGTTGTGACGATGGCGCAGGGCATCACCGACAGCGGTCAACAGACGATCGCCTTTGTCAATGCGCGTGCATCGGTCGATCCGGCGGGCACCGCCGGGGTTGTTGTGGATGTTGAGACCGGTGACCCTGAATTTGGCGCATTTGCCGCCTTAATGGGCTTTCAGCCCAATGATGAGGGGTATACTTTCCAGCGCGAAACCCGGTTCGGTGGCGGGCGGAGATCTGGCGGATGACCCAAACGCGTGAGGTGGTGACGGCGATGCGAGCCTTGGCCATGGCCAGTATTGCGTTGACAACGGCGGCGTGTGTCGGCGGTGTTCCGTTTATCGGCAACGAAGAAACCGTGGCTCAGGACGCGGAAACGCGCCCGGCTTCGTTTGACCCCGACGTGCCTGACGACGTGCAGTTGACCGAGCTTGCTCAGCGCCGTCTGGCGGAAAATGAGTGTGGCTTGTTCTTATGGTCGCGCACGCCCGAGCCGCAGCTGGTGTTCTATTCGCGCAATGATTCCGGCGTGGCGCAGGTGAACATTGCGGGCGAGGAGATGAACCTGCCGCGCTATCAGACCGGGGGCAACCGATTTGCCGGCCAGTTCACCGAGCAGATGTTCCGCTCCGAAGATGGGCGTATCGATGTCGCCTTGATTGTCGAGCGGGGTGAGACGCTCGCCGACGATGGCGGTTCGTCTCGACCGGCGGTGCGTGTCCCCAATGGCACGTTACGGCTGAGCCGCACCGATGGTTGGGAGACGGTCGTGGGGGTTGCGGGTCTGGTGGGATGTCGCCCGCAAGCCTAACTCGGTTGCCGGCAGGTAAGGCGATGGCGTGGCGCTGGCGGACGTGACGATGCGGCAAGCACAATACCAATCGGTGGTGAAAGAGATCTCGGCCGTTATTGCGGGCGAGCCTAACCGCGTGGCCCGGTACGCGACGGCGGCGTGTTTGCTGGCCCAGGCGTTCCAACCGCGCTTTTTTTGGACCGGTTTTTATCTGGTCGATCCGCACAAGCCCGACGAGTTGGTCATTGGGCCTTACCAGGGCACGCTGGGGTGCTTGCGGATCGCGATTGGCCGCGGCGTGTGTGGAGCCGCCGCCGCGGAACGCCGGACGCTTATTGTGCCTGATGTCCATGCGTTTGAAGGGCACATCGCCTGTGATCCTCGGTCACGCTCGGAGATCGTGACACCCGTGCTCAACGCGGACGGCTCGCTCGCCGGCGTGCTTGATGTCGACTCCACTGAGCCTGATGCGTTCGATGCTGACGATCAGGCCGGGCTTGAAGCGGTGTCCGCGGCGCTAGTTGCGACGCCCTAAACCAAAGCCGAACCGACGGCGGCGCCCTTCGCCTTCATCGCCTGCAGCCTCGGCGGTTTCGCTGTCACCGGTGAAGTTGATGTGTTCGACAAAGGTGATGAGGCTCGCCTCCCACCATTGCAGCGTGTCGCGGAAATTGTCTTCGGTTACGCCGTGCCGCAGGTTGACGCTCATCACAATGAAGGGATTGCCGTCGGCGTCCAGGTAGGCTTGGCCAAACAGGCGGCCCGCATTCCACTCCTGCATCAGCGCTGGCGTTGCTGGATCATTCAACGTGAACCCAGCGCTCAACAGCATCACGCCGCATTCGGCGTCGTCGTCACAGGTGAGCCGATCCAACTGGCTTTGGACCCCGGCGATGGTGAGCGCCACGGATGTCACCCCACCTTCCTCGACGAGATCACCGCCATAGCCCATGTCAGCTGTGATCGCGGCGATGCGTTGCATGTCGTTGGCGTCGACGAGGTTTTGAGCGTGGGCTGTACTGGCGAGGCCCACCAAGACCAACAGCACGGTGCACAAGCGCGGCATCCTGACCTCCAATGGCCGACGCATCCAAGCGCGCGTCGGCGGTGTTGCGTGTTGAACGGCGACCGCCGCTTAAAGCCGTCGCAGAAAGTAGTCCAGGTGCGCGTCAATCATGTGACGGCGGGGCCCGTAGATCCCGTGCCGCTCACCTGGGTACACCATGGTTTCAAAGCGATGCGCGCGATCTTGCAAGCTCTCAAACACGCGCGTGGCGTTTGAGAACAGGACATTGTCGTCGGCCATGCCATGGATGATCAAAACCGGGGCGGTCAAATCATCCAGGTAGGGGAACACCGATGAGGCCTCATAGCCCTCAGGATTGTTCTGCGGGGTTCCAAGATAGCGTTCGGTGTAGTGAGTGTCGTAGAGCATCCAGTCGCTGACCGGCGCGCCCGATATGCCGGCTTTGAACATGTCAGGAGCCTTGGCGAGCAGCATCAGCGCCATGTAGCCGCCATACGACCATCCCATCACGCCAACACGGTCTTGGTCGACAAAATCAAGCGCTTTGAGGTGTTCGGCCGCGACGAGTTGGTCACGCACCTCGACGTCGCCCATTTTGAGGTGGAGCGGATCTTCAAACGCCTTGCCTCGATTGGTCGCGCCGCGATTGTCCATGGTCAAAAGCACATAGCCGTTCTGCACGAACAGTTGTTCGAACGGGTCGGCTGCGCCCCAGCTGTTGGTCACGCGTTGCACGCCCGGTCCGCCATAGACGTTGAGGATGGCCGGGCATGGCGAGTCCGCTGAACAGCCCTCTGGCTTGAGCAAGCTGTAATGCATCGCTGCGCCGTCTTCGGCCTCGAGCACGCCAAACTCGGGTGCGACGTGACGGGCGAGGTAGGGCGTGTAGGGGTGGTCGTCGTCCAGCGCGTTTTCCTCAATCCAACGCAAGCGTGCGCCGGTGTTGTCATAAAGGGCGACTTGCGGCGGCTGGGTTGGCGAGGACGAGGTGCCCACAAAGGCCGAGGCGTCGGCGTTCATGCTCACACCCCAAAACCGGCCGGCTTCGGTGATCCGGCGCACTTCGGCGTCGTCGGTGCGGTAGGACACCGCATAGAGATGGTTCTCCAAGGGCGTGTCTTTGAAGCCCCGGAAATACACCTCACCAGCCTCAGAATTGACGGCCGCGATTTGTAACACGACCCAGTCGCCGCTCGTCACCTGCCGGATCAATTCGCCGTCATTGCTGTAGAGGTACAGATGGTGGAAGCCGGAACGCTCCGACCCCCACAAAAACCCTTCCTCGACGCTGGCCAAATCGTTGTGCAAGTTCAGCCAGGTATCGGCGGTTTCGCTGAACAGCACCTCGGTCGCGCCTGTGGCGGGATCGGCCCGCATGATGTCCAATTGCGTTTGGCTGCGGTTTTGACGCTGCACCAGCAATTGGCCGTTCACCCAATTGACGCGGGCCAGATAGATGTCGGTGTCTTCGCCCAGGTCGACCTCGACGCTCTCACCAGTTTGCATGTTGCGCACGAAAAGCTGGACGGTGGCGTTGGTCTGGCCGGTGAATGGGTAGCGTTGTTGGATCACCACCGCGCCT
>CAZADA010000070.1:0-16400 GCA_964483775.1 uncultured Caulobacterales bacterium | reverse complement strand
CCTCGACGATGACCACTACGGGTTGGAGAAAGTCAAAGAGTGCATTCTTGACTATCTGGCGGTCCAGTCGCGCACCGAAAAAATGCGCGGCCCGATCTTGTGTCTGGTCGGCCCGCCAGGGGTTGGTAAGACATCGCTTGGCAAGTCGCTCGCGCGGGCCACGGGCCGCGACTTTGTGCGCGTCTCGTTGGGCGGCGTGCGCGACGAAGCGGAAATCCGCGGCCACCGCCGCACCTATATCGGCTCCATGCCGGGCCGCGTCATCCAGTCGATGAAGAAGGCGAAATCGAGCAATCCGCTGTTCCTCTTGGACGAGATTGACAAGATGGGCGCCGACTATCGCGGCGATCCCTCAGCCGCGTTGCTTGAGGTGCTCGATCCCGCTCAGAACACCAGCTTCAACGACCACTATCTTGAGCTGGACTATGATCTGTCCGATGTGATGTTCGTGACCACCGCGAACACGTTCAACATGCCCCAGCCCTTGCTGGACCGCATGGAGATCATTCGTCTGGCCGGCTACACCGAGGATGAAAAGCTCGAAATCGCCAAGCGCCATTTGCTGCCCAAACAGGCCGGCGAACACGGCCTGAATGAGGGTGAGTGGTCGGTCGGCGATGATGCGGTGCGCGACACGGTGCGTTACTATACCCGCGAGGCGGGCGTGCGCAGCCTGGAGCGCGAAGTCGCCAAATTGGCGCGCAAAACTGTGCGCAAACTGGAAACCGAGGACATCGCCAAGGTCGACATCACGCCGGACAATTTGTCCGACTTCTTGGGCGTGCGCCGCCACCGCTTTGGCGTCACCGATCGCCAAGACCAGGTCGGCGTTGTCAACGGGCTGGCGTGGACGGAAACCGGCGGCGACATCCTCACCATTGAAGCCGTCACCGTGCCGGGTAAGGGCAAGATGACGATTACGGGCAATCTGCGCGATGTGATGAAGGAGTCCATCAGCGCCGCCAACTCGTTCGTCCAGGCCCGCGCGGTGAGCTATGGCGTTCGCCCAACGGTGTTCCGCAGCCAGGACATCCACGTCCACGTGCCTGAAGGCGCAACGCCCAAGGACGGACCCTCGGCTGGGATCGGCATGATCACCGCGATGGTGTCCGTGCTCACAGGCGTGCCTGTGCGCCGGGACGTGGCGATGACGGGTGAGATGACGTTGCGCGGACGCGTCCTGCCAATCGGCGGTCTTAAGGAGAAGCTCTTGGCGGCGTTGCGTGGCGGCGTGCGCACGGTGTTGATCCCGAAAGAAAACGAAAAGGATCTCGCCGAGATCCCCGACAACGTCAAAGACGACCTGGAGATCATCCCTATACAGGTGGTTGATGAGGTGCTTGCCTACGCTCTGGCCGGCTCGCTCCATCCCATCGAGTGGACCGACGAGGACGCATCGGCCAACCTGCCGCCCGCCGTGGTGGACGACGACGAGGATCCCACCGTCCACGGGCCCAAGCATTAGGGACGCCGCTGAAAAGCTGAGCGGTCAGATGGCGCGCGCGTCGTCTGACCGCTCGTGTCCATAGAACACGGGCGGGCGCAACGCGCCACAAGCCTCCACGAGGCTCGGCTGAGCTGTAAGGTGAGGGAGCTTGGAGCGGGTAGTCGGAATCGAACCGACATATGCAGCTTGGAAGGCTGCCGTTCTACCATTGAACTATACCCGCCGACCGCCTCACTTTAGGCCGTCCTGACGCCAGTGTCAGCACCCCTTGGCGTCTGGCCTCGGTGATGGTGGTGGAGGGGGCTGGATTCGAACCAGCGTACGCTTGCGCGGCCAGATTTACAGTCTGGTGGATTTAACCACTCTCCCACCCCTCCACGGTTCGGAAGAGGCTGGGTTACACCGTAAACGTCCCGCGCGGTCAAGCTGGAGAACAGCGCTTCCCACTGGGATTTTGCCACCGAGCGGCGCACGCTACACATGGACCATGACCGCGCCATCCTCCTCGTCACGGCCACCTGCCAAGAACCGACCTGCTCGCCGTTCCGACGAGCCGGACGCGCCTGGCTGGATTTGGGGCAAACACGCTGGCGCAGCGGCCCTCGCCAATCCCGCCCGCCACATCCTTGAGGCCGTGGCCACGCGCAACGCCGCGCGTGATTTGCCAGCTGAACTCGTCGAGCGCGTGACGATCGTGGATCCCAAGGCCATCGACGCCGTCCTGCCGCCCCAAGCTGTCCACCAAGGCCTCGCTGTCAAATGCCGGCCCTTGCCGGCCGAGCGGCTCAAGGCCCTGATCGCCAAAACCGAAGGTCCGCTGGTCGTCCTTGATCAAATCACCGATCCGCACAATGTCGGCGCGATCATTCGCAGTGCGGCCGCCTTTGGAGCCGCCGGCGTCGTGCTCCAGGACCGTAAGTCGCCACCGCTGATGGGCGCGTGCGCCAAGGCCGCCGTGGGCGCGGTTGAGCGCCTCGCCCATGTGCGCGTGGTCAACGTCGCGCGCGCAGTTGAGGCGTTGGGCGAGGCCGGTCTGCTGACCATCGGCTTGATGGGACAAGGGGAGGACACACTCGGCGCAGCGCTCGCGTGTGCCGATGGACAGCGCGTCGCTCTTGTCCTGGGCGCCGAAGACAAGGGCCTGCGTCCAGGCGTGGCCGCGGCGTGTGGTCACCGGGCTCGCATTCCGATTGCGCCCGGCGTAGAGAGTTTGAACGTCTCGACGGCGGCCGCCGTTGCGCTATATGCCCTCACTCGTCGATAGGTTGAGGAGGTCCTCATGGCTGTCATCGAAGCCGTCACCGTCCAGTTTTCTCATCCCGATGATGACGATGAAATCGCCCGAACGTTACGCGAAGACGGGCTCACCCCGCTTCTGGTCAACGGGCTGTATGTGGCTTCGACCACGGAAGATCAGCTGCAAAAGGCGCTCGATCTAACCAAAGAACGCTTGGTCGATGAGCCCGAAGACGACACCACGGCCTACCGGCGCAGCGTGGTCGAGGCCATGGCGTTGGCGATGGAGAGTGGCGAAGACGAGGCCTTGGACGAATTGCCTAACGATGCACTTCTGCTTTTGGCCGAGGGCCTCATCATCAACGGCTATGATGATGCTGACCAATTGCCGTTCTGCGCCATCCAGTTCAAACGCGATGACGTCAATGCGCCAATATTCGCCACGCGTCCTGACGAACCGCCCGCCGGCAGCACGTAACGACGACGGGACGCCAGCCGCGAGGCTCGCGCCGCCCGCCGCCTAGCTGTCCATATCGGTCGAGACCGTCAACACTTCATTGGGAAACGACTGCTGCAAGAGCCGCTGAGCCTCAGGCAGGCCGGTGCGATCGCGAGCCTGACGAGCCGCCCGAAACGACAGGTCTGGCGCCGCCACATAGACCGTCTCGGTTTCCCGCATCGGCGCCGCCGCCGCCCGCGCAAGCCAATAGCGCGCTTCGTCCCGATCTGCAGGATCCACCGCGCCCCCAGCACTGGGCTCCATCAACCTCAGCGCGAGCGCGTAATAGATGAACGGCGCATCCGGCGATCCGGCCCGCTCTTCGGCCAACATGCGCAGCGTGTCAGTTTCTGTGGTCGAATAGTGCGCCACATATTCCTCGGTGAGGCCGACGCGCCAAACCGTCTGCAACGCGCCGCAACTGCACAACACAGCCGCTGCGCCCAGCACCATGCCCAGACGCACAACACGTCCCACGTGACCAAGTTGAACCATCGTTAACCGCAACCCCCTCGATCGGCCGGTTGGCCAGTTTTCCCAAATGCTCAACCCGTACGCCTTGCAGGCGGCTCGGCGGTGAACACGCGGCCAGCAGCGTGCGATCGCGACTGGCCAGAGTCTAGGACAGTCTCGCGTGATTCTGGGCGCCGAGATGGCGAAAAGTGCGCAAGGTCCTATTCGGCGAACGCGTCGACCTCGATTTCCACAAGCATGAGGGGATCAATAAGCGCGGCGACCTGGACCATGGTGGCCGCCGGCGGGTGCTGGGCGAACGCCGCCGCGTGCGCGCGGGCTATGGCGTCCCAATCGGCGATGTCGGTGACATAGATGCGCGTGCGCACCACATCGCGCAGCCCCGAGCCCAATTCCTGCAACGCTTGCTCAGCGACCGCAATGCAGCGCGCGGCCTGGCGCTCAGCGTTGCGGGGTGCAAAGACCGAACCGTCAGCGCGCACGGGCGCGCAGCCTGCGACCCAGATGTGCGCACCCTTGCGAACGGCGCGGCAATAGCCCACCGTTTTCTCCCACGGAGCGCCGGAAAACGTCCGCGCGACCCCGTTGGCTTGGCCCTTGTTGATCCCATTCACCATGCCCGGTGTGGTCGCTGCCGACGCCGCGGAAGTCAACTGCAAATCGCCGGGCTGAGCGACCCGATTGCGGCGCCCATGCGATGGCGCGGCGGCCAGGTCGGGCAGGGTGCTCCATGACAAACTTTTATGGCGAATGGCCCTTGCCAGAGCGCCGCGCCGCCGCCATGCTTTTCAGCATTGGTTTTGGCTATCGAAAGGAGGTGATCCAGTGTCGAGTGAAATGATTTCTGCATCTGTGAAGGCTTTGCGGGTTTCATCGACGGTGGAGCAGCCTCTGTCGTTGATGTAGCACGCCCACCCCAGGGTCTGGGGTCTGGAGCGTTCCAGACGCCGCATTTCACGCGCGCCGCCCGCCTGACACACCGTCGGGATCCACGGGCGGCGCGTTTGTTTTTGCGCCATGCGCGTCTGGCGGACCGACGCGCTGTAACGCGCGGCCTACTCTGCGTTCGGCTCGCCGCCAAAGCGTTCTGTCCAGGCGGCGATCTGGTCGTCTTCAACCTTGGCAAAGAGAACCGGCGGGGCGTGCACCGCCAGACCGCGGGGCAACGCATCCAGCAAGCCTTCATCATCGGGGCTGGGCCAACGACGATTGCCTTCGGGCACTCCCAGAGCATCGAGAATGGTCGCCGCCGCGCCTGGAATGATGGGCTGGGCGATGATGCCGAAAATCACCGCAAGGTTGAGCGCCGTACGGACACCGACGGCCGCGGCGTCGACATCGGTTTTGAACCGCACCCAAGGCTCGGCGCGCGTGAGGTATTCATTGCCCGCCGCCCACAGCGCGCGGGTTTCGGCGGCCGCCTTGCGGAACTCCATCGCTTCATAATGATCGATTAGCGCTGTGAGACGGGTTTTCAGCTCCCCGGCAATCCAGGCTTCGTGCTCGCCTGGTGCGCCAACATCGGGCACCTGACCGTCAAACTTGGAGCCGGTGAACTTGGTGATGCGGTTGACGAAATTGCCGAGCACATTGGCGAGATCGGCGTTGATCGTCGCCTGGAAATGCTCCCACGTGAACGCAGTGTCCGAGCCTTCCGGCGCATTGGCGATGAGATACCAACGCCAATAATCGCCAGGCAAAAGCGACATTGCGTCATTCATAAACACGCCGCGGTTCAGGCTGGTTGAGAACTTCCCGCCATACCAGGTCAGCCAGTTAAAGGCTTTGAGCTGATCAACGAGCTTCCAAGGCTCGCCTGAGCCCAACACCGTCACCGGAAACGTCACCGCGTGAAAAGCGACATTGTCCTTGCCCATGAACTGGACATAGCGCACGTCGTCCGCGCCTTTGTCGGTGCGCCACCAGCGTTCCCAAGCCGCATCATCCTCGCCATTCGCTTCGGCCCATTCTTGGGTGGCCGCGATGTATTCAATGGGCGCATCGAACCAAACGTAGAAAACCTTGTTGTCAAACCCCGCGCGCGGGGCGCCGTTAAGATCGAGCACCTGCACGCCCCATTTGAGGTCGCGGGTGATGGCCCGGTCCTTGAGGCCTTCGTCCAACCATTTATGCGCAATTGATCGCGCCAAGCTCGGCCAGTCTTTCGCCTCATCGACCCAAGCGCGCAGGCGATCTTGCATCCGCTCTTGGAGCAAAAACAAATGCGCCGTGTCGCGCTGCTCGATGTTGGTTGAGCCCGAAATCGTCGAGCGCGGATCGATCAAATCCGTGGGATCAAGCAGACGGCCACAATTGTCGCATTGGTCGCCGCGCGCCCGGTCATAACCGCAATGGGGGCAGGTCCCTTCGACATACCGGTCAGGCAAAAACCGTTGGTCATCAACCGAATACACCTGGCGGGAGGAGCGTTCATCGATCAGCCCGGCCTGCTCCAACCGTCGCGCAAAATGCTGTGTCAGCGCGTGGTTCTGCGGGCGCGACGAGCGACCGAACCAATCGTACGACAAGGCAAAATCCTCACCCGCCCGCTTTTGAACCTCGTACTGCTCATCACAAAAAGCGCGCACGTCTTGCCCTGCAGCCGCAGCCGCGAGCTCCGCCGGCGTGCCGTGTTCGTCCGTCGCGCAGATGTACAACACCTCATGGCCGCGCAGGCGCTGGAAGCGCGCATAGACGTCCGCGGGCAACATGGAGCCCACAAGGTTGCCTAAGTGCTTGATGCCATTGATATACGGCAAGGCCGAGGTGATCAGGATACGGGCCATTGGGGGGCTTTACAACAAAACGAGCCGGGAAGGGTGACACTGTCGCTCTACCCGCTTCGGCCCGGGGCGGGCAAGGCGGATCTCCCCGCGTTCTGACGCGGTCGCGGCGCGCCTCACGCTGATCGCACGCGAACGACAGAAGTGTTACCGAGATGTCACACAGCAGATAGGTTGGCGTCATCGAGCGGGCGTTAGCGTCAAAGTCACGGTCGAGGCGACAGCACAGAGACCGGCAGGACCAAGAGACGCATTGGGCATCACGCGGCGGCGCTTCCCCCCGGCGCCATAGGCCTTCCCCCTTCCCGCCTTCGCCGCGGGTCCAATGTTGAGAACGCCCGGGCCCCCCAACCCGGGCGTTCGTTTATCCGGCGCTCGTCGACCGGCCGCCCCGATCGCGTTCTACAGCCGCTCGCGCGAGCGCTGAGCCACAACAGTGTGACAACCAACGCGCCCGCCAGCACGCCAAAGCAGTTGAATGGCACCGGATTTGCGCCGCCGGCCGGGGATTTCGCCTAGTGAGACAATGCAACTCACCCGGGTCGCGAGGTGAGATTTTACTAGCCGTGGCCTTGGCGAGATGCTTAACGCTCAGTTAAGCTGATCCACAGGATGCGTCCGTCGGGCGCATGGGCGGCGCAACGGGGACTGGGGACATGGCAATTGATATCGCGCTCGAAGTGCAAGCTGATGCGCTAACCATCATTGATTCGGATGGTGATTCAACCGTTCGTGATCTCGGCAACCCTGAGACGAGCAACCCCAACGGGCCGGGTAAAGAAAACGGGTTGTGGACCGGTTTCACGGGCTCGGGTTACCTCGATCTGGGCGGCGACAATGGTGATGGCGCCTCGTTCGACATCACGGCCGAAGAGGCCACGACCGCAACCTTGACCTTCCGTTACGCCAATGGCGGCGGCTCCCCGCGCCCCATGACGGTGACTGTGAACGGTGTCGAGCAGGGCATTGTCGACTTTCCCAGCACGTCCGAGTGGAACAACTGGCAAGAGATCGAAATCGAGATCGACCTCGCCGCCGGAGACAACACGGTCGCCTTCAATCAGAACCAGGGTTCAGGTCCCAATATTGACAGTGTCAGCGTCCTTGCCGGCGAACAGCCCCCCGCTTTTGACGCTACGCCCCCCTCCATCGGGTTCTTGGAAAACGCGACGTCGGTCATCTTTGATTTCAACGCTGTTGATCCCAATGGCGATACGGTCACCTACGGTCTTGGCGGCGTGGATGGAGGCCTGTTCGCCATCGACGAAAACACCGGTGAGCTGACCTTCTTGGCCCCGCCCGATTTCGAGACCCCGCTCGATGACGGCGCCGACAATACCTACGATGTGACGATCCAAGCCACGGCCAACGGCCAGCAAACCGACCTCGCTTTCACCGTCAACGTCCAGGATGTCAACGAAACCGCCCCCGGCGAGTTGTTTGTCCAAGTCAACTTCCAGACCGGCGGTTCGGTCACCCCCGATGGCTTTATCGCCGACACCGGTTTGGCCTACGACATTGCGCGGGGTTACGGTTGGGTCCTTGAGAGCGATTTGACCACGCCGGTCGACGCCTCCGCCGCCGCCCGCGACCGCAACGAGTCGGGCGTGCGCCAAGAACTCGACACCTTTGTGCACATGAACATCGGCAACGGATCGGTGCCTGCCGCAGCGTGGGAGTACGCCCTCGCCAACGGGACCTACGCCGTCACCGTGACGGTCGGTGATCCGTCCGCTTACACCTTCATGAACCCGTTTGACTCCAACCACGTCATCAACATTGAGGGCCAGAACGTCCTGGCCGGTTACACGCCCGATCAGATCCAGAATCAATTTTTCATCGTCACCGAAATCGTCACGGTCACCGACGGCCTGTTGACCATCGATCAGATCGGCGGAACCAACACCAAGCTTGCGTCGGTGACGATTGAGCAGCTGGCCGCTGGCCTCCGGCCGGCCGTCGGCGACGGCAGTGTCGAGAATGGCGATGAGGCTGTCGATCCGGGCGCCTCGTTCTCCTTTTCTGTCGACCTGATCCCCTCGCTTGGCGACCCTGACCTGCTGTCCGGCGTTGATGAGGATAGCCTCATCGCCGGCGACACGGTGCGCTTGATTGAGACCCTTTCGGGAACCGAAGTGCCGATCACGGTCAACGGTTCGGGCGGCAACGACGTGATCTCGTTGACCCCGCTCGCCGCCCTCGACCCCAATCTGAGCTACACCATCGAAATCGACGGCGTGACCGATCTTGATGGACGCGAATTTGATCCGTTCACCGCGCAGTTCTTGACCGGACAAGCCAACAATGGCGGCGGTGATCCCGGCGGCGACGTCGAGCCCCAGTTCATCGTTCAAAACGAAGCGACCATTCAGAACGTCCCGGTCACCAGCCTGGAGATCAGCCCCGACGGGACCAAGCTCTACGCGGCCTCAATCTTTGGCACCATTTACCGCTGGGACATCGATGCCGACACCGGTGCGCTGTCCAATCAGCAGACCTATGACGGCTTGGCTGGCAAAACGGTCATTGGCATCGCCTTCGACCCGAACAACCCCAATGATCTGTGGTTGACCAGCAACCTCATCGTTGGCGACCAGCCTGACTTCACAGGTGAGATTGTCCGCCTGACCATCGACCCGCAAACGCCGCAGTTTGACGGCGTGCTCACAACCATGGTCACCGGCCTGCCGCGTTCGACCAGCGACCACTTGACCAACATCATCGAGTTCAACGCCGCCGGTGAGATGTTCATCGTGCAGGGCTCCAACACCGCCTCCGGCGACGCCGATGGCGTGTGGGGCAATCGCGACGAGCGCTTGCTGTCGGCCGCCGTCTTAGAGGTCGACCACACCGGCGTCGCCCAATACGTCGAAGACAATGGTCAAGCCTATGATGTTCAGACCGACGTTCAAGATTCTGACCCGGGCGCTTCGGGAGAGCAGAGCACCCCGGAGGGCGATCCCAGCCGCAACGCCGATGGCACGGTTGACGGCTTCTACGATCCTTACGTGCCCGGCGCGTTGGTCACCATCCACGCCACCGGCATTCGCAACGCCTACGATCTGGTGTGGCACTCGAACGGCTTTTTGTACGTGCCGACCAACGGCACGGGTACGTCGGGCAATGTCCCCGATGATCCGGGCACGGCTTTCGACGAAAGCACAGTCAATTCGGGCGCGCCCAAGCCAGACTTTTTGTTCAAATCAAGCGCAGAGGGTGGCGAATATTTCGGTCACCCCAATCCGATCCGCAATGAGTACATCCACTCGGGCGGCAATCCAACCGCGGGCAGCGACGCTCAAGAGATCAGCAACTACCCGGTCGGGACACAGCCCGATCCTAACTTCGTCGAGGCCACATTCGACTTTGGTAATTCAAAGTCGCCCAACGGCAGTGTTGAGTTCACCAGCGACGTGTTTGGCGGTGAATTGCAAGGCGCTTTGTTGACCACGCGGTTTTCGGGTGGCGACGACATCATGGTGTTTGAGTTTGACGACCAAGGCAACGTCGTCAACGAGACCTTCCTCAAAGACGAGAATGGCGACACCATCAAGTTTTCCAACCCGCTCGACGTGGTCACCGACGCCAGCGGGCGCGTGTACGTGATCCAGTACAACCGCGGCGAACCCTTCGCCAGCTCGATCCAGCTCTTGACGCCCGCCACCACGGCCCTGGCTGACGGTCCCGAGATCGAGGTCGACAACCTGTCCGACATTCCCTCCGACAACCGGGTGGTGTTCAGCTCGGTCCAATCGGTGGTTGATGGCAGTCAAACCGCTGACATCAAAAACGAATCCGACATCACCATCACCAATGGCGGCAATGAAGACCTCATCATTTCCAGCCTCGATATCACGGCCGACTTCGAGCTGATCGATCCCGGTCAGGCGTCGGGTTTCGTGCTCACCCCGGGCCAATCGGTGACGGTCGGCATTCGCTTTGCGCCCGACACCAATGGTGTGAGCACCGGCTCGCTGACCATCAATTCCAATGACGCCGATGAAGGCGCCAAGATCATCACACTCGCCGGCTTCAGCCAAAGCGTCTTGGAAAACAACCAAGAGCCGAGCGTGAACGAGATCCTCCAAGTGTTCGGCTTCACCACCGATCTTGGCAATGTGGCCAACCGCGATGGCGATGATGGCGCGGCCGGCGATGAAGTGATCTCGGCCTATTGGCAAGCCGCCGACTCCGGCCAACCGGTGACCGTCACCCAGATCGCCGCCTTCACCGGGCCGCGCGACTACGAGATTTCTTGGTTCGCCCAAGACCCCAGCGCCCAGACCGGCGCCGATTTGACCCTCAATTCGCTGTTCGCCCACGCTCCCGAAGACAGCCACACATTGCTGCCGACCAAGCTCACCAATCCCATCGGCGGCGTAGACAGCGATGAAGCCGCAACGGCGAGCTTCAGCCCCGCCGAACCGTTTGGTTTCGCCATCGAGTGGACCAACAACATCGACTACACCGACCCGCTGTTCCAAACCCAAGACAAGGGCGCAACGGGCAATGAAGCCTTGCCGGGCGGGGACATCCTCATCCGCCTGTTCCAACTGTTTGACGACAACGGGCAGGCGGTTCCGAACACGTATCTGTTGTTCCAAGACTATCAGGCGGTCAATTTCGATTGGAACGACAACGTCTACATCGTCACCAACATCGAACCCGCTAACGCCGACCCCGTCGATGCCGCGCCCACCGTCGACCTTGTCCTCACTGCGCCTGGCGACACCGAGGCTGACATCATTGTCACCGCGACATTCACCGATGACAGCGCCATCGATGACTCGACCGTGGAGGCCGGTGATCTGACGCTCAATGGCGCCAGCACGCCGAGCGCGTCCACATTCGGCTATGACGCCGCAACCAATGTGGCGACGTGGACCTTCACCGCGCCTGATGGCGGCTGGCTTGACGGCGATTACACCGCCACCATCACCGCCGGCTCGGTGCTGGACGACGCCGCCCAAGGCGTCGCTGAGACCGGCGACACGGTCACGCTCGACTTCACGCCGCTCGAACCGGGTGAGTTGGTCGCCGCCATCAATGTGGGGTCGAGCGCCTCCTACACGCGGCCGAGCGACGGCACGGTGTTCATCGCCGATCCTGGCCCCAGCGCCCAAACCGGCTCGAGCGAAACCAACATCCGCCCCAACATGGAGTTTGAGGGCACGACGGACGACGATCTGTACCGGACGTACCGCTTCAGCGAAAACAACGCCTCTGACCAGTTCAGTTACGACATTGTCGTCCCCGAAAGCGGCGCCTACGAAGTCACGCTTTACATTGCTGAGATCTTCTTCACGGCGACGGGAAGCCGGTCTTTCGACATCGCTGCGGAGGGCGACCTCATTGCAGATGATCTCGATCCAGTCGCCGAGTTCGGTCCTGTGGTCGGCGGCACCAGCGGCTCCACCACGGCGGGCGTGGTGACCACGGTCGTCAACGTGACTGACGGCGTGCTCAACCTCGATTTCATTGACGATCTGGTCAACAACGCGCTGGTGAGCGGCATTGAGGTGCGTAAGGCCCAAGACGCCGACGATCCCATCGACACAACACCCCCCGTCGTCACCATCATGCTGATGCAGCCGACCGCCATCGGCGAACCGTTTACGTTGGCGCTGACGTTTGACGAGCCGATCATCGGCTTGGACGCGTCCGATCTGACCTTGACCGGCCCGGGCGGACCGTTCGCCGCCACCAATTTGGTCGTCGCCAATGACGGTTTGTCGGCGAACGCTGAATTCACCGCGCCGCTGGGTGGTTTCGTCGCTGGTGACTATGGGTTCACGCTGGCGGCCGGCGCGCTGACGGACGATGCTGGCAACGGCAACATCGAATCGGGCGCCGGGCTGAGCTATGCGCCAGCCGCCAACGAGGTCAACGTCGCCCAGGCGGTCCAAGACGCGGCCGAGCCGGACGTGGACGGCCAGTTCACCGTCACGCTCACCGAAGCGGCCACCACCGACACGATCATCACGTACACTGTTGGCGGCGACGCCACGGCGGACGCTGACTACACCGCCCTTTCCGGCACAGTGACCATCCCCGCTGGCGACACATCGGCCTTCATCGATGTGACGGTGCTCGACGATGCGCTCGTTGAGGCGGCCGAGGCTGTGTCAATTACACTGACCGGTGCGACTGGCGACACCAACATCGCCCTGGGCGGCGACAACGCGGCGAGCCTGACCATCACCAGTGACGACGTCCCGCCCAGCATCGCCGTCGGCGTTGGCGCGAGCACGCCCGAGGGTGTTGGCGACATCACGCTGACCTTCTCGCCAGACACCTTGTCAGAACCGATCACGGTGCGCTTGCAATTGGGCGCAGGCGATGCGCCGGCGGCCACGCCGGGCGCGGACGTCGCCTTTGACGGCGGCGCCACCCAGATCGATGTGACCTTCCCAGCGTCCACAACCGGGCCGGCCTCGGTGATGATTGACCTGGCCGAGGATGGCTTGGTCGAGGCGTTCGAGAATTTTGAGATCTCCATCGTGGCCGCTAACATTGGTGAGACCATCGATGAGAACGCGCCGCAGCTGACCATTGACGGTCAGACCGCCCAGGGCGGCATTCTCGATGGCGACGCCGCGGAAATCAGCATTGGCGATGTCACGATCACCGAGGGCGTCGCCGCCACCGCGCCTATCACCTTATCGGCGCCCATTGACACCGATATCTCGCTCACGGTGACGGCCAGCTTTGGCGACCAGCCGGGCGATGCGTCGGCGGGCGATCTTGAGGCGATCACCACCAGCCTGACCATTCCAGCCGGGGACACCAGCGCCGACATCGACCTCGCCGCCCTTCTGGATGGCGCGTTTGAGGGGGTCGAGCGGTTCACCCTGTCCATCGCGTTGGACGACAATTTGGGCCGTGCGATCACACTCGCCGATGGCCAGGCCGAGATCACCATCCTTGATCAAGACAGCCCGCCCTTGGCGCAAATCAGCATTGCAGACGCGCCCGCCGTAACCGAAGCCGGCGACATTGGCCAAACGGCTCTGACCTTCCCGGTCACGTTCGACATGCCGCCGGCCTCTGATGTGACCATCGCTTATAGCGTGACCATCAATGGCGCCGAAACCACCGGTCTTTCGCTCGCACTGGGGGCAGCGGACGGACAGATCACCGTGCTTGTCGACAATGACGCCATCGCCAACGGCCCCGATCAGGTGTCGGTCACGCTGACGTCGGTCACCATCGGCTCCGACGACGCAGCGATTGATCCGGCAGCGGCAACCGCAACGGGCCAGGTCGCCGATGACGACTCCGCGATCGCCACCCAGGTGATTTCGCTCAGTCCCGCGGGCGACACGACGGTGTCAGAGGAGAACTTTGATGAGTCGTTCGCCTTAGCCGTCGAACTCGACCAGGCGCCAGGCGAGGGCCAAACCCTTGAGGTGGACTTCACCATCTCGGGTGAGGCGGAACTGGGCGTGGACTATCGTTTGTTCGTGTTCAACGGCTCGACCTTCGAAGAAGCTGCGTCGAGCCCGGTGACGGTGACCTTCGCCGGCGAAACGGTCAGTATCCCTGCCTTCATTGAGATCCTGGATGATTCCGCGGTCGAAGATGACGAAGACATCGTCATCACGCTGACCGCCGCGCGTGACGCCGTCGCCGGCGCGGACGTGTCCGACCGTATTGCTAATGGGGCGGACCAAAACACGTTGACAATCGACAGCGGGGATGTCGCGTCCGGTCCGACCACCATGCTCGAAGCGGAAAACTTCACGGGTCTGGGCGACCAAACCGACTTCGCAGCCCAGCCCGCCTCGGCGGCCTCCAACTCTGCGCTGATCCTATTGGACAACGGGGCCTCGGGCCAGGTGGACACCGCCCTCAACGGCGTGATCGCCGAACAGGCGCTCTACGATGTCACCATCACCTACTTTGATGAGAATGATGGTCAATCCACCGCTCAATTGTTGGTGGATGGCAACCAGGTCGCCAACTGGACCTTCGACCAGGACGGCTCAGGCGCCGGCGCCCAATCGGGCAATATTCGCACCGTGACCTTCAACGACGTCCCGCTGGGGCCCGATTCGATCCTGTCCATCGCCGGCCAGTCTGACAATGAAGAGCGCGTGCGCATCGACAAGGTCAGCTTCACCCAGTCGGGCGTGATCAACGCGGCCCCCACCATCGCGCTGGCCAATGCGTTGGCGGGTGTGAACGAAGACACCGATTTGAGCGCGTCGTCGCTCAAGGTTGCGGACATCGTGATCACAGACGATGGCGCAGGGACCAACGACTTGGCGCTGACCGGCGTCGATGCGGCGCAGTTCTCGATCGTCGACGGTGACGGGGGCCCTGAGCTTCATCTGAACCAGGGCGTCGCGCTCGATTTTGAAACGCTCGCAAGCCTGCAAGTCAGCGTCACGGTTGACGACGCCACGTTGGGCGATGGTGTCGACGACACCGCCTCGCTCACCTTGCCGGTGCTTGATGTCAACGAGGCTCCAACGGTAACCGCGCCCATCGCCGATCTTGCCGCCGAGGCTGGCCAGGCGATTACGGCCGTCGATCTGACAGGGGTCTTCAGCGATCCCGACGCCGAAACCATGCTTGAGTTCGAGGCCAGTGGCCTGCCAGAGGGCGTCACCCTGGTGGATGGCGTGATCTCCGGCATCCCACTCGAAGCGACGGGCGGCCAGACCTTTACGGTCGACGTCCAAGCGACAGACGGCGAATTCGTCGCCACCGACACGTTTGAGATCACCGTCGCAGCCCCACTGCCGTCCATCGGCATGGGCCTCACAGAAGTTGAAACGCTACAACTCGACAGCTACGTCGTTGAGAACCGCTCCACAGCCTCCAGCGGCCAATTGGTCCTGGTGGACACCAACGATCCCGAAGCGGGTTCACCCCCAACCGGAACGATCACGGGCCGGTTCACCGGCGAGACCGGGGCGTATACGTTCGCTTTGGGCGTGTTCAACGAGAGCGACGGCGCGGCGACCTGGCGCGTGTTGGTCAATGGCGAAGAGCGCGCGGTGTTCATCGGAACGGGCGGCGTGGGCGGCACCGGCTCGCCCGAAACGCGCTTTGCTCAGATCAACCTCGAGCAAGGGGATGTGATCACCATTGAGGGGCAGGTGGAAACCGGCGAGCTCGCCCGTGTCGACTCCATCAGCATCCTTGAGTTGCAGAACATCGCCCCGCAGGGCGACCAGCCCAATCTGACGGTTGAGCTTGATCAGGCCATCGCGATTGATCTCAACGAAGCGTTCACCGACCCCGATTCGGGGCCCCAGCCCTTGAGCTTCGCCATCGCTGGCGCCTTGCCGGCGGGTGTGAGCTTTGATGAGGACACCGGCGTGATCTCGGGCGCGCCGATCGCTGAAGGGGCGTTTGCGGTGGAGGTGACGGTCAGCGATGGCCAGTCGACAGTCACCGATAGCTTCACGCTCACGGTCGAGCCGTCCATCGAACTGCCCGCAATTGGTCTTGGAGCCACCGAAGCTGAAGATCTGTTGCTCGATGGCTATGCGGTGGAAAACCGGTCCAATGCGTCCAGCGGCCAACTCGTGCGCGCCGAAGCTGACAGTACGGCCACCGCCACCGGCGCGTTCACCGGCGAGGACGGGACCTATGACGTCGCGCTGACCATCTTCAACGAAGATGACGGCGTCGCCATATGGCGCGTGCTGGTCAATGGCGAAGAACGCGCGGTGCTCACCGGCGAAGGCGGTGTCGGCGGCACCGGGTCGCCAGAGGTCCGCACCGTGCAAGTCCAGCTCGTCCAGGGTGATCAGATCACCATTGAGGGAACGGCCGACGATGGAGAGCTGGCGCGGTTCGATGCGCTCACCATCACCGAAGCCGCCCCGCCGCCAGCCCCGCCAATTGGTCTTGGCGTCACCGAAGCTGAAGATCTGTTGCTTGATGGCTATACGGTGGAAAACCGGTCCAATGCGTCCAGCGGCCAACTCGTGCGCGCCGAAGCTGA
>CAZADA010000069.1:0-16539 GCA_964483775.1 uncultured Caulobacterales bacterium | reverse complement strand
CCCTTGTCATTGTCGAGGATGCCGCGGGCGGCTGAGCGGGCCGTGTTTGAGCTGGGCATGAACCACGCCGGAGAAATCCGCGTGCTTGCCGACATGGTGCGCCCCCACATCGCTGTGATCACCAAGATCGCCCCGGCGCATCTTGAGAACCTTGGGTCCATGGAGGCGATCGCCGACGCTAAAGCGGAGATCTTTGAGGGGCTTGAACCTTGGGGCGCGGCGGTGATCCCCGGTGATGACGAGTTTGCCGAGCGCCTTGGCGAACGGGCGGGTGCGGCCGGGGCGGGCTGGCTGGTGCGGTTTGGCTCGGATCGCCAGGCCGAAGCGAGGCTCGATGCGTTTGAGTGGGATGCCGACAGCGCCCGCGGGCGGGTGGAGATCTTCGGTCAAGCGGTGAGCTATCACCTCAAGGTCGGTGGGCCGCATTGGGGGCAGATTGCGGCGGCGTCGCTGGCGGCGGCGTATCTGGCTGATGTGCCGCTTGCCGAGGCGCGCGATGCGCTCGAAGCGTTTGGCGCGTTGGCCGGGCGCGGTGCGGTGTGCGAGGTGGCCATTCCTGGTGGGGCCTTCACCGTGATTGATGACGCCTACAACGCCAATCCGGCGAGCATGCGTGCGTCGATTCAAGCGCTGGGCGCGCGCGCGCCAGGAGCGGGCGGCCGGCGCATCGCCATCTTGGGGGAAATGAAAGAACTCGGCCAACAGGCGGCGGCCCTCCACGCTGCACTTTGGGCCGATCTGGACGCGGCGCGGGTTGATGTGGTCCATGTCGTTGGCGAGGGGGCGGCGTCGTTGTACGAGGCTGTCAGCGCCGACCGGCGTGGACGATATGCGACGCACATTGACGAGGTCGCGGGGTCGCTCGCCGCGGACGCCGGGCCTGGCGACGTCGTGTTGGTGAAGGGTTCAAATTCCATCGGTCTTGCGAAGGCGGTTGAGGCGTTGAAAAAACGATCAGTCTGAGCATGCTGAGGACGAGGTGAGCGCCCGTCGGCGCAAGGGGGACGCATGTTTTATGAGCTGACGCTGTTCGCTGACGATTTCTCACCGCTGCGATTGTTCAACTACACAACCCTGCGAACGGGCGGCGCCATGCTGACGGCGTTGTTCATCGCTCTGTTCTTCGGCGCCCCCTTCATCAACTTGCTGCGGCGCAAGCAGGGCAAGGGCCAGCCGATCAGGCAGGATGACTTTCTCGAGCGCCATGTCTTGGAGAAGTCCGGCACGCCGACAATGGGCGGGTTCTTGATTCTATTCGCCATGCTGGCCGCGACGTTGTTATGGGCCAATTTGCGAAACCCATACATTTGGGTTGTTTTGTTTGTCACAGCGGGTTTTGGGCTCATTGGATTTCTTGATGACTTCAACAAAGTGACCAAGCAGAGTCATGCTGGTCTTTCTGGTCGGATGCGATTGTTGGCGGAGTTTTTGATCGCGGCCACCGCCGTATACATGATCTCGCGGCTACACGCCGGCGTTGCTGATGCGCCAGACCATTTTTCGACCGGATTAGCGCTGCCGTTCTTTAAGGACCTGCTCATTGACTTAACGATCTTTGGATTTGTCGCTTTCGGCGCGTTTGTCATTGTGGGGGCAGGCAATGCCGTGAACATGACCGATGGGCTCGACGGGTTGGCGATCGTGCCTGTGATGATCGCCGCGGCCTCGTTCGGCTTCATCGCTTACATTGTCGGCACTGAGCGCTATGCCGACTATCTGTTCCTGACAGCAACGCCGGGCACCGCGGAGATCGCGGTCATCATCGGGGCGTTCCTTGGCGCAGGGCTTGGGTTTTTGTGGTACAACGCGCCTCCGGCGGCGGTGTTCATGGGCGACACGGGCTCATTGGCGCTTGGCGGGGCGCTGGGCGCTGTGGCTGTGAGCGTCAAGCAGGAGATCGTGCTGGCCATCATTGGCGGGATCTTTGTGCTTGAAGCGGTCTCGGTGATCATTCAGGTCGGTTATTACAAGGCCTTTGGCAAACGGGTCTTCCTCATGGCGCCGATTCACCATCATTTCGAGAAAATGGGGTGGAAGGAATCCACCATCGTAGTGCGGTTTTGGATCATTGCCGTCGTTTTGGCGATCATCGGTCTGGCGACGCTTAAACTGCGGTGACGCGGCGGGTGCATGGTGATTGCGGTTCCCGATTTTGCTGGCGAGAACGTGGCCGTCTTTGGGCTCGGGCGCTCGGGCCTTTCTGTCGCGCGCGCCTTGTTGGCGGGCGGATCCCGGGTTGTGGCTTGGGATGATGGCGAGGCGGCGCGCGCCAAGGCCAAGGCTGAGGGGCTGACGCTTGAGGACCTCACCCAGCGTGATTGGAGTGATTTGTCAGCGCTGGTGCTGGCCCCGGGCGTGCCGCTGACGCATCCTCGCCCGCACCGGGTGGTGCAGCTGGCGACGTTGTCGCAAACGCCCATCATCGGCGATATTGAGCTGTTCGGCCGAGCGGTGCAGGCGGCCCCTGCGCCAAGGCGGCCCAAGGTCGCCGCCGTCACCGGAACCAACGGCAAATCGACCATCACGACGCTGCTTGGGCATGTGGTCAAGGCCTGTGGCCGGGATGCTCAGGTTGGCGGCAACATTGGCGAGCCGGCGCTGGACCTTGATCCGTTTCATGCTGGGGCGGTGTATGTGTTGGAAACATCGTCGTTTCAACTTGAGTTGACGCACACCTTCGCGCCCGACGTGGCGCTGTTGTCGAACGTGACGCCCGACCATTTGGACCGCCATGGCGACATGGACAGCTATGTGGCCGCCAAGCGGCGCATCTTTGCTCACCAGACCCCGGATCAACACGCGATCATCGCCGTGGACGATCCGATCACGCTGAACGAAGCCACCCAATTGCGCACCCGCGATCGCGGCCCGATGTTGACCTTGGTGTCAGGGGCGCGCGTCATCAGTGACGGCGTCTATGTCGCCGGAGGCGTTCTCTATGATGCGCTGGACGGCGCGGCGCGCGATGTTGTCGATCTGCGGGGCGCTCACGCTCTGCTCGGTCGACACAATTGGCAGAATGCAGCGTTGGTGTATGCGGCTGCGCGGCGGCTTGGGTTTGATCGCGATAAGGCCGCCGCGGCGCTGCTCAGTTTTCCTGGACTCGCCCACCGCATGGAGCCGGTTGGCGCTGTTGGCTCGGTCCGGTTTGTGAATGATTCCAAAGCCACCAACACCGACGCCGTACTTCAAGCGCTCAGCGCCTTTGATCGCGTGTACTGGATCGCAGGCGGGCGGGCCAAGGGCGGGGGTTTTGCCGATTTGGCGCCTGTTTTGTCCCGCGTGGCCAAGGCGTATCTGATCGGCGAGGCGGCCGAAGCCATGGCTGCTGAGCTGACCGGTCGGGTGCCGATCGAGATCTCAAGGGATATGCGCACCGCCACAGCCAACGCGGCCCGCGACGCGGCGGAGAGTGGGGATGTTGATCCGGTGGTGTTGCTCGCGCCGGCATGCGCATCGTTCGATCAGTTCGCCAATTTCGAGGCGCGTGGCGATGCGTTTCGCGATTTGGTCGGCGAGCTGAGGACGCGCGACGCCGAACCGAAGGCCGCTGGGTGAGCGCCCGAGCGGGCCACCCTTTGCACGGCCCTGCCGGCCGGTGGGTTGCGCCGCTGCGCCTGGATCCCGCGTTTGCTGGTTTGGTGACCTGTTTGCTGGCCGTGGGCGTGGTTTTGTCGTTGGCCGCCAGTCCAGGCGCGGCCGCGCGGGTTGGGGATTTGGGCGCGCTTGAGCTTTTTCAGCGCCATCTGTTGGCTGCGGGTGTGGCGCTTGCGATCATGCTGGCTGTGGCGGTGGCGCCGATGCGCCGGGTTTATCAGCTGTGCCTTCTGGTGTTTGTGGGATCGGTGATCGGCCTGACGGCGACACTGCTGGTGGGGCCGGAAATCAATGGCGCCCAGCGTTGGCTCCACCTTGGTCCGGTTTCGTTGCAACCCAGCGTGTTCGCTGCGCCCAGTTTGATCGCGCTGGCGGCGTTGGCGATCGCCGACGGACGCGCGCCAGGCGGTCCGCCAGGTTTGGTGATGGCCGTTGGCGCGCTGGGGCTGGTGGTGGGGTTGCTGCTCGCTCAGCCGGATGTGGGGCTTGCTGTGGTTGTGTGCTCAGCGTTTGCGTTGACGTGTTTGATCGGCGGAGCTTCCTGGCGTGCGACGGTTTTGGTGGGCGCGGTGGGGGCTGTTGGTCTGGCGACGGCGGCGCTGAGCTTTCCCCACGCCGCGGCCCGCATTCAGGCGTTTTTGAGCGGCGAGACCCAATACCAAGTGGCGCTCGCCCGTGAGGCGTTCGCGTCTGGCGGTGTTTTCGGGGTGGGACCGGGCGCTGGCGATGTGAAGATGCGCCTGCCGGATGCGCACGCTGATTACATTCTGGCGGTTGCGGCCGAAGAGTATGGGGCTGTGTTTGTTGCCGGCGTGGCGATGGTGTACGCCGCGCTGGTGGTGCGAGGCCTGGTGTTGGCGGATGGGGCGCAGGGCGCCGGGGCGCGTACGGCTGCGGCGAGTTTAACATCGCTGATCGGATTGCAAGCCTTGGTTAATCTGGCGGTGACATTGGATATGGCGCCGGCCAAGGGAGCCACCGCCCCGTTTGTTTCGTACGGGGGCTCTTCACTGGCGGCGATGGGGCTTACGGCTGGCTTGATCTTGGCCTTCAGTCGGCCCCGAGCGGATTTGGAGCCCGCGTTCAACGCGAACGCCAACGGGCGAGCGAGAGGAGAAACCGCATGAGCGCGCGGCGGATCATTTTGGCGGCGGGCGGCACGGGCGGCCACATGTTCCCAGCCCAAGCCTTGGCGGTGGAGCTCGACAAGCGCGATTGGCGCCCGGCGCTGATCACCGACGATCGGGGTTTAAAGCTGGCTGAGGACTTTCCCGCCGACCCCATTGAGACTGTGAATGCGGCGAGCGTCAGCCCGCGCAACCCGCTGAAGGCCGTTGTGGGCGCGGCGCAGATTGCCGCTGGCGTCGCCAAAGCGCGCGGCGTGATGGCGCGCCTGAAGCCCGACGCCGTGATCGGCTTTGGCGGCTATCCTGCCTTTCCTGCACTTGCCGCGGCGGGCAAAGCGCCCATCATCCTGCACGAACAAAACGCGGTGCTGGGGCGGGTCAATCGGGTGTTCGCCAAGCGCGCCGCAGCTGTGGCCAGCGGCTTTAAGCGCCTTGAGCGCATGCCGGTTGTGGTCACGGGGCGTTGGACGATCACCGGCAATCCGGTGCGCGAGCCCATTCTGGCCGAACGCGAAACCACGTATCGCCCGCCGATGGACGGCGAGCCGATCGAAGTGTTGATCCTGGGCGGCAGCCTTGGGGCGCGCATTTTGAGCGAGATCACGCCGCGCGCCATCTCGCGCTTGTCGGAGGATCTGCGCAAGCGCTTGCGGGTCACGCAGCAAACCCGTGAAGACGCTTTGGACAAAGCGCGCAGCATCTATGCCGAAGCCGGGGTGCAAGCTGAGTGTCAGCCGTTTTTCGCCGACGTCGCCTCGCGCTTGTCCAAGGCGCACATGGTGATCGGGCGCGCCGGCGCGTCCACAGTCACTGAAATCGCTGTGGTGGGCCGGCCGGCTGTGTTGGTGCCGTTGGCGATTGCGCTGGACGACCACCAGATGCTCAACGCGCGTGCGCTCGAAGAGGCCGGCGGGGCGGATGTGATCGCGGAGAGCGAATTTGACGGCCAGAAGCTCTCGGGCATCCTTGAACAGCGTTTGAAGAGCCCTCAGGACTTGGCGCGGCGGGCGGCGGCCTCTCGCGCTGTGGGGCGCGCGGATGCGACCACGGCGCTTGCTGATTTGGTCGAACAGGTGGTCGCCCAACAGGCGATGGCGTAACGGCCGCGGTGGGAGGCGCGTCCCTCCGATGGGCTGTGTAGAGTGATCACTCGATGCGTACGCCGCTGCCGGCGTACGTTGTCCATTTGATGTCTTCGTCGCGGCGTCTGACCATGAACTCTTTCGTCTCGTCGTCGAGTTCGTACTCCAGTTCGACATCGTCATTACGATCGTCATAGCCGCGGATGGCGCGCTGAATGCTCTGGCCGGTCAGCCGGGCTTCGCCGACCATCACGTTGTCGGTATCGTCGATGACCACACGGATGGTGACGGCCAGCGGCAAATAGTCCTCGGGCAGTTCATCCAGAAACATCGCTTCAACAGACGTCACCCGCCCGTCATCTGTGCGATACCTGATACTCGAATCGTCGAGGGCTTCAGCCAAACCGAAATAGGGAAGTGTTGCGCTGTTCCTCTCACCGCAGTTTTCAATATCGTCGTAGTAGTATGCATTGAAGTCCAAATCTTCGACGCAGTCTTCAAGCTCATCCAATTGTGGCACCCGGTCGTCACCCCATGGTGTATGGCGTTCAAGCGCTCCGACGATGAAGGTCACCCCACGAACGATGTTGAAGGTCACGTCACGCGCACCGACCGGCGCGACGGACGCGATGCCGTAAGCAGTGCGTGAATGCCCAAAGAAGAGCGACAACGCTAGAAGGGCGATAAGCGCCCCAGTGATCAGCTTGCCAAAAATGTCACCGCCGTCGACGCTTGCTGATCCTGTGGGCTTCTGATTGCCTTCGTTTGTACTGTTCATGCCGCCGCCCCCCTGTTTGGCGCCTCTTCCTTACCCCAGGATGCGTGACGATCAAGCATATCAGCAGGAAAGGTAACGCTGCGAACATGGTCCGACACGCCGTGTTGGATCGTGATCGGTGCGATGGACGTCATCCCTTGGCAGGCCGCCGAGCCGGGCGGCTTGCCGCTACAAGCCCGGTTGCGGGTCGCTGACGCGCCGCGTTATCGTCATGCTCGCGTCCCAATCGTGAGCTGGCGTTCTGTCGCGTCGCTCGACGGCGCGGATCCCTCCCACATAGGAGTAAGCTTCATGCGCGGCACTGTCCCTCTTACCGTTGGACCCATTCACTTTGTGGGCATTGGGGGCATCGGCATGTCCGGCATCGCCGAGGTGATGCTCAATCTGGGATACACCGTGCAAGGCTCGGACATCAAAGATAATCCCAATGTGGAGCGGCTGCGTGAGCTTGGGGCGACCGTGCATATCGGCCACCGGTCTGACAATGTTGTTGGGGCTGGCGTGATGGTCGTCTCCACCGCGATCAAGGCTGGCAACCCCGAGCTCGACGCTGCGCGCGCCAAGGGCATTCCCATTGTGCGGCGGGCCGAAATGTTGGCGGAGCTGATGCGGCTGAAATGGACGGTCGCGATTGCCGGCACGCACGGGAAAACCACAACGACATCGCTGATCTCAGCGTTGATGGACGCGGCTGGCTTTGACCCCACGGTCATCAATGGCGGTGTGATCCATGCTTACGCCTCCAACGCCAAGCTGGGCGCAGGCGATTGGATGGTTGTTGAAGCCGATGAGTCGGACGGCTCGTTCCTCAAGCTGGGCGGGACGGTCGCTGTGGTCACCAACATGGATCCTGAACACTTGGATCATTACGGCGACTTTGAAGCGTTGCGCCGGGCGTTTGACCAGTTTGTCCAGTCGATTCCGTTCTATGGCTTCGCCGCTGTGTGCATCGATCATCCAGAAGTTCAGGCGATGGCTGCGCGTGTGGCTGAGCGGCGGTTGATCGCGTACGGTTTCAATCCGCAGGCGGAGGTGCGGGCCGAGAACCTGACGACGGACGGTGATGTCAGCCGATTTGACGTCGTGCGCCGGCCGCGCGGCAATGGCGGGCATGATCGCATGGATGGCCTGACGCTGCCCATGGCGGGCCGGCACAATGTGCTTAACGCCCTGGCGGCCATCACGGTGGCGCGTGAGCTGGGCGCCAGCGTTGACGCCATCCGTGACGCGTTGGCCAAGTTCTCTGGCGTCAAGCGGCGCTTCACCACAACGGGGGAGTGGAATGGCGTGCGGGTCGTTGATGATTACGGCCATCACCCGGTGGAGATCGCCGCTGCGCTTCAGGCGGCCCGCGAGGTGGCAAAGGGTAAGGTCATTGCGGTGGTCCAACCGCACCGCTACACGCGCTTGAAGTCGCTGTTTGAGGACTTTTGCACCTGCTTCAATGATGCCGATACCGTGTTTGTCGCCGATGTGTTCGCAGCCGGGGAGGAGCCGATCGCGGGCGCTGATCAGGACGGACTGATCGCTGGATTGACGTCACACGGTCACCGGCGCGCGCTGCCGGTCACGCGCCAGGGGTTGGCGGTCTCGGTGCGCGACGAAGCCGAACCAGGGGATTTGGTGATCTGCCTGGGGGCCGGCGACATCACCGTTTGGGCGCACGACTTGCCCGAGCAGTTGCGCGCCCTGGAGGGTGAGCCGGTCGGCTGATCGCCCCTGTCGTGTTAGTTACAAATTTGTCATAAACGCAGATGCGTGCGGTACTTCGGTGCTGACGATGGTACCCTGTAGCGATGGCTTGGAGATGGAGTGAGCGCGATACCGGACGGCAGATGGTAGGCTTTGCTGTGATCGCGGCGTTGCTTGTCTTGTGCGTTTGGCCCCATGCGGCGGCGCAAGATGACCTCATAGAAGCGGCGGCGCCAGTTTCTGCGCCGTGCGCGTTTCACGCAGACTCCGCCTATTGTGAAGTCGATCTGCCGAGTGTGGACCATCCCGTCGACCGTATGGCCGTCGAGGTGATGATTGGGGCGCTGGGTCCGTTTCGGTTCATTGTCGACACGGGCGCGGATGTGACCGCAGTCTCTCCACGCTTGGCCGAAACGCTTGGTCTGGAGCCCGAGATCGAAGCTGTTGAGTTGGTTGGGGTCACAGGGCTTGCCGATACGACCGGATTTGTGACGCTGCCGGACATTCAAGCCGGCGCTTTTGCTCGCCCTTCGGTGCGCGCGGCGGTGATTGCCCAAGCGGTGCTCGCGCGGTCAGACGGTTTGCTTGGCACCGATGTGCTGCGCGATGCGCGTGTGACGTTTGATTTTGATCGCGAGCGAATTGTGATTGGGCCAAGCGGCAGAGACGCCGTGCGCGATGTGCGGCTGTACGCTCAGTTTTCCAATGACGGCGTTGTGCGCTTGCATGACACGGCGGCTGCGATCGGCCAGGCGCCGGTCTTGAGCGCGCGGGTGGGCGGTGTGCCGGTTAAGGCCATCGTGGACACAGGATCGCAGTCGACGCTTGGCAATATGGCGTTGTTCGATGCGATTGGCGGCGAGCGGACGACGGCATGGTTCCGCCGCGAGGTTGAGGTGATCGGCGCCACCGAGCACTCGCGTTTCGCTCAGGTGCTTTGGGTTCCCGTCATGCGTATCGAGAATATTCTCGTTTGGCGCGCGCCGGTGGCCTTTGACGATTTTCCGGTCTTCACACATCTTGGTCTTGCCGACGAACCCGCCTTGATCGTTGGCATGGACGTTTGGTCGACGGCGGCCCGGCTCACCGTCGACTATGGTACGGGCGACGTTCTGGTGGAGGCGAACTGAGCGGTGTTGGTCCGGCGGTCTAGAATGTGAGGGTCACCATCGCGTAGGCGAAGGTGGTGTCGCCCTCGTCAGGCGCACCCGGCGCGGTTCGCGCGAATTCGCCCTTGAACAAGATTGCGCCGCCGGCGGCGAAGCGAATGTTGTCGGGGCGCAACCAATACCGCACGCGCGTATCCAGATGGTGGCCGATGAAGTCGCCTGAGCCCCCCGTTTCATCACGCAACCGGCCATCACGCCATAGGTCAGTGTCCGAGGCGAGGAAGGCCGCCTTATAGAGCAGCCGGCCGTCGAGCCGATTGTTCACATGAGCGAATCCCAGCCGAGCGCCCGGGGCTGAGATGTTCTCTCGGCGCAACGGGCCGTGGATCCCTGTTTGGCCGAAGTCGCGACGGCGCTTGCCGAACAGCCTGTCGTAACGCTGTGAACGCAGATCATTGGGATCATCGTCGCCGCTGGCGAACTCGTATTCCAACGACAGACGGGGTCGCCATGTCCCGGCGAACGTGTAGCCGAGCTCGGCGTGCAGCACCTGAGCGTTGACGCCTAGGGTTGGCGCGAGCGGGCCGGTTGAGGCTTGGCGCGAACCGAACTGCCAAGCCGCCTCAAGATCAAAATCCCACTGGGACACTTCAGGTTCGCGGTACGCGCGAAACCCGGGGGTGTAGAGTTCCCGATCTTCAGTGGCCACCCGGGTGGTGTCGCGCTCATCCAAACCATAGACGAACAGGTCCAGGTCAAACGCGTTGGCCACGTCGGTGCGCTGGAGGTGTGCGGCGTAGAACCGTCGGCCGGTTTGCTCGCGGTCAAACTCCTGCTCGTTGTCACGCAGGGCGATGGCGTCGTCGGGTAGGCGGCCCACCGGGGCGAAGTAGAAACCGTTGAATGTCCACGCGCCTCTGGTGTGTTTCAGCGAGGCGCCGGTGAAGGTGTTGATGGTGTTGCGAAAGCCGTTGCGCGAGATGAATTTGTTGCTGCCCAGCTGGTACGTCATACGACCCAACCGGACGTCGGTCTGGCTGCCCGAGCCGAGTCGATCAGCAAGGTTCCAATTCAGGTAGGCCTGCAGCACATCGGCGGTGTTCACAAAGCTTGTGGACGCGCGCGAGCCTTGATCGTCGAGATACACACGGGAATCGGTGATTTCGAGACCCAATGTTACGGCGTCAGCGCGCACTTCGGTGAGGATGTTGGTTCGCGCGGACAGCGCTTGGTCGCCGCCCTCAAGACCGCGCCGGAACGCGTTGTTCAACGTCCCATAGCGCAGCCGTGTTTCGCCGCTGATCGACAGCCAGCTGGGTCCGTCAAGCGCGTCGTTGATCCGCCAAGGCGTGTCCTGGCCGAATGATGGCGCTGTCGCGCATAGCGCTGTGGCGACGGCCATGCCAAGGGCGCTCAGCGGCGCCCGCATCCCGCCATCCCCGCGCATGATTCTCATCAGGCGCACGAGATCTTGGCGGCTGTGGCCAACGGCTCGCAGATGTCCGGCAGACCGCCGCAACAATCGTCAACCAAGAAGCTCACCAGGTCGCGAACGCCGGTCAGGTCCACGCGGTACTCGACCTCGCGTCCCCGTTTGTCAGCGTGCACCAAGCCTGCCCGCCGCAACGCCGCCAAGTGCGTCGACAAGGTGTTGTGCGGGCAACCGAGCGCGCGCGCGATGTCGCCGGCCAGCAGGCCGCCAGGCGCGGCTTGAACCAACAATTGGAAGGCCTTGAGCCGGCGCTCCTGGGCTAAGGCGGCGAAGGCGGTGATGGCGTGCTGTGTGTCCATAAGTCTCGACATACAGACACAATTGGTGGGACGCAATCTCTTGATCGGGGTGCGCGCTTGTCGCTACCAAACCGCATGATGTGGCCGTCTCTCCTGGATGTCCTGCCGCCCGTGCGTGGTCGGTTGATTGAGAATGCGCAGCTGGCGCCGTACACGTGGTTGCGGGTCGGAGGACCTGCGCAGGTGCTGTTTCTGCCTGCCGATGAAGCGGATTTGGCGCGCTTTCTCGCCGACACGCCGGATGCGATCGGCGTGACGGTTTTGGGCGCTGGTTCCAATGTGATTGTTCGCGATGGCGGAATCGAGGGCGTGGTTGTGCGCCTGACGCCGGCATTTGGTGCGGTGAGCGTTGACGGCCTGCGCGTGCGGGCGGGGGCGAGCGCGCTTGACAAGCGTGTCGCACAGGCGGCGGGCGTGGCCGGTGTGGCCGGTCTTGAGTTCTTGGCGGGCGTTCCTGGCACGTTGGGGGGCGCGCTGCGTATGAACGCGGGATGTTACGGGGCGGAAACCAAAGATCGTCTGGTTCACGCGGTGGCGCTGGACCGGGCGGGCCGCCGACTTGTGGTCAGCCCGGATGAGCTTGGCTATGGCTATCGGCATTCCCAAGCGCCGCCCGACTGGATTTTCGTCGAGGCGCTGTTTGAGGGCGAGGCCGATGACCCGTCAGCGATTGCGGCGCGCATGGCTGAGATCACAACGCAACGCGAGGCCAGTCAGCCCATCCGCGAAAAAACCGGGGGCTCAACGTTCAAGAACCCCGACCCGCCGGGCGCGCCAGATCAACGTCGAGCTTGGGTCCTGATCGATGCAGCGGGCGGGCGTGGTTTGACCGTGGGCGCGGCCCAGATGTCGACGCAGCACTGCAATTTCATGATCAACACCGGCGCGGCCAGCGCGGCTGAGCTGGAAGCGTTGGGCGAAGAGGTCCGCCGGCGTGTCCGCGACCACTCGGGCGTGGCGCTCGAATGGGAGATCAAGCGCGTGGGCGCTCGAGCAGGCGATCACTCAAACAGCCAAAAGTAACTGTAGGCGACCAAAAGGGCCGGCACGCCGCTGTAAAGTGTGGCGATGATTGCGGCCCGGGGCGCGATGGCGATGGTGGGGAACAGGGCGTCCCCGTCATTGGAGATTGCATTGCCGAGCTGGGCTGACATGGGCAGAGCGCCGTTGAGGTACATGCTCGTCACCACGATTTGTGGGCCGCAGCCTGGCAAAAAGCCCACCAACACCGCCAGCAACGGCACGAACCCGCCCCATACGCGGAACACCGCAGCCAGATCGATGCCGCTGAGGTGCACTGTGAGCTCATAGGCGAGAAACGCGGCCACAACCCAGACGGTCACGAAATTGGTGGTGTTCACCATGCGCGTGGCCACGGTGCCGCCGCTGGCCACACCCGGGTCAAACCGCTGCACCGGATCCAGGATCCACATGGCCAGGGACAGGGCCGCCCCGGCCAGGCCAATGGCGGCGGTCGGTCCGTAGGGCGTCAACGCCGGGATCAGCGCGTCGGTGTCCACCTGCGCCAAGTTCAACACGCCAAGCACCAGGCCGGGGGCGAGCAAAATGAGCCAGAGGGGCTGAAACGGGTTGATGGCCGTTCGACCTCTATCGGCCATGGCGGCGGCGAGCGCAGTGCTCTTGGGGCGCATGAAGCCCGGGCCGTGGATCGCGTCGACCACCCAACCGGTGACGGCTCCAACCAGCGCGCACGCTGCAAAAAGCGCCAAGCCCGTCGCCGGTTCGGCAGCGAGCAGCAAAAACGCTGAATCGCCCATGGTCGCGGTCAACACAGCGATGAGCGATCCGAAACTGAGGCGGCCGGCGGCGTACTGGGTGACCACGGCCACCGCGCCGCCACAACCGGGCATGGCGCCGAGGAGGGCGGCGATCACAGGTTGCCATGCGGGGCGCTTGGCGAGCGCGGCGCCCACATCGATCCGGGTGTTGGCCTGGACCAGATAGATGACGCCAAGGGTGGCGGCCACGAACACCGACACCTGCAGGTACGCATCGGCCATGGACGTAAACAACACGTCGCGCACGTCCGGGCCGCTGGCGAGCAACACAGCCAAGCCGCCGGCGAGCACCAGTTTGGTGGGCCCGAGGCGGCGCATGTACCGCACAGGGCGTTGGGTTGTGGCTTGGGCGGCGAGGATTAGGGGCGACATGGGCGCATCTCGTTTCGGGGCGCGGTGGTGCGCTCCTGATACTTGCAACTTAGAACCATTACAATGAGAGGCAAGGCGCGGCGTTCATTTTTGGGACAGATTGATGGGCCCGCGAGATGGGCGGTGACCACCACTCATGGCTATACCTGACCGCGCCGTGCTCGGCTAGGGATTGGGCCGCATGACCAAGGTGCGGTCGCCGCCAACGGGGCGCTCATCCGCCAGGATAGGGCGGAAACATGGCTGGGGCATGCGTGAGCGCTAAAGGGCTGAACCCGCCAGACCAATGCAGCGCCAACAGATCCTCGATGCGGCGCGTCATCTCCTCAGGTGACAGCGTTCGGGTTTTAAGAAACCCCCGATACGCTGCGCCCATGGCGAACAGCTCCAGGCCCTAGCGCTTGGCCAGATGGCGCGCGAGCGTCGGCGGGTGTGTCGCCGAAAAAGGCGCGCACCTCAGCGATCAGCGCCGTGGCCGCCGCGTCGATCAGCTTTTGGCCGTCCTCGGGCGTGGCTTGGCTAGGGTCGGAGCCGATGCGCCCGTCGGGGAAGTTGGCGCGATAATCGGCCGCGTCGGTGAAGTCCCCCTCCGGCGCGATGGTCGGGCTCATGGCCACTTGTTTCTGCGCGTGCGGATAGGCGGCGAAGGTGACGGCCACCTCCCCGGCGGTGGCGTGCGAGCCCAGGCCCACCGGGTAGAGCGTTTCCTGCAACGCCATCACGCCCGGCAAATCCCACCAATTCCAGCTCGTGCACGCAAAGGGCGCGGGTTCGCCGGCGAGGCTGTAGTCGGCGTAGGCCTCCGCGAACGCGGCCTGAATGGAGGCGATGTTGCCGCCATGCCCGTTCAACAGCGCGATGCGCGTGAAGCCGTGGCGCACCAGCGAAGCGATCCAGTCATTCAGCGCCGCGATAAACGTGGACGGGCGCAGGGTGATGGAGCCGGGAAAGCCCAAATGGTGCTGCGCCACGCCGACATTGAAGGTCGGGCCGACGAGAAATCCGGCTTCATCGCCCGCGGCTTTGGCGATCACTTCAGGGCAGATGGCGTCGGTGCCGATGAGCCCGTTGGGCCCGTGCTGTTCGGTGGAGCCGATGGGAATGACGATCCCGGTGGAGCGATTGAGATAGGCCTCAATATCGGGCCATGTGGCGGTGTGCAGTTGCATGGGGGCCTCGCCGTGTTCGCGATGAGGCGCCCAGTGTACACCGTCTCAGTCGCCCCCGCGCAAGGGTTTGCGCACGCCCGTCAAGCTCGCGCCGCGCCTCGCTTACATTTCCGGCAATTGGGAGCGGTGGCGTTAGCCCGCGTGCGCCGCAGGCGCGGGATCCGCGGGCCACAACGATTCCGCGCCAGTGAGCCGCGCAGCGGCGAAAGGAATTCGCGGGTCTCTCAGAGATTGCCGAGGTGAGACGTCGCCATAGGAAAGTAATCCTAGGAAGCCAGCGCATCCAGCCCGGCGCGGATCACCTCTGCGGGATCACTCGCCGTCCCACTTTCCACCCGCTCACGCATGCGCGCGGCGAGGTCGGCGGGGAGGGTGAGGGGCTTGGGGGCGTTCATGATGTGAGGATAGGGATGAATGCGCCGCCGGCCAAGGTGGGTGTGCGTTCGCGCCTTTCTGTGGCTGCTGGCTCGTCATTTCCCAGGAAATGCACTAGCGGGTTGCGTTTGCGCGAGGTTCAACCAGTTGGCGTCGCTACAGCAGGAGGATGATTACGATGGAGCAGCGATTCATAGCTCGTTTCGAGGGAGATTTAGCTGACCAGCATCGACTGCCTGCTTACCCTGCAAGCCAGAGCTTATATGGCATATCCCGATCGTTAATTATCCCTGTGAATTATCTTTTTGAGCGAAAAGTGCGCCGAAAAAACTTCAGAACTGAAGCATATCGTATTGAAATTGTTGCGCAGCAGCCCGGTAGTTTTGAAACTGTATTTGAGATAATCACCGATCCCTTGTTTGTATCTGCAACGCTTAGTGTTACTGCGGGAGTTGCGGGACAGTTTCTCTATGATTTCATCAAGGCGATATTCAAAAGGGCAACGGGTCAAGGTTCCGTTGATTCAATAGATGAACTGGAATCAGATGGTAGACTGGACGGAGGTGATACAGCTGCAATTGTCGATGCGATCGAACCAGCTATGCGATACGCTCATAATACTATTGGAGAAGGTGCCTCGCATATAACAATAATTTCCGGAGATCATAATACAATAAATTTAAACTCCGATACGAAGCGATACGTCAACCAATCGACTATTGATGATGAGATTCGGATCAAATCAATGAGTGTTGCTTCATTTAATGCAAACACAGGATATGGTCGGGCATTTGATTTTGAAGAAAAAGGACCGTGCCCTTCCAGTTGCCGACTGGTTACGATTTGGAAACGATTGAGGCAATTAACCATAGCCTTACGCGATATAGTCGCTTTCGCGCCACTGGTGAAGGTGAGAAGTCGGCAGTGGCCTTTCAGTTTCGTGCCATCAGAAGCGCTGATGGTGTAGTGAAAAAGATTTCGCCATTGAAAGTGCGATTGGAAACGTCCGATTTATAACTCCACTAAGCCTTCACCGGTTCCACGGTGCGGATGTGGAGTTCGCGCAGTTGGGCAGCGCTGACTTCGCCGGGCGCTTGCATCATTAAATCCTGCGCCTGCTGGTTCATGGGGAACATGGTGACGTCGCGGATGTTTTCCGCGCCCGCCAGCAGCATGACGATGCGGTCAATGCCGGGCGCGATGCCGCCATGGGGCGGGGCGCCGTAGCGAAACGCGTTGAGCATGCCGCCGAACTCGGCCTCGACCACGGCCTCGTCATAGCCGGCGATCGCAAACGCCTTGAGCATAATGTCCGGCCGGTGGTTCCGGATCGCGCCTGAGCTGAGCTCCACGCCATTGCAGACAATGTCGTACTGATATGCTTTGAGCGCGAGCAGCGCCTCGTCGGTCGTTGCGCTTTCCAGCGCCTCCAGCCCGCCCAGGGGCATGGTAAACGGGTTCTGGCTAAAGTCTATTTTCTTGTTGTCCTCGTCCCATTCATACATCGGGAAATCGACAATCCAACAAAACTTGAACACGCCCTCTTCAACCAGGCCCAGTTCTTGACCGATCTTGATGCGCGCCGGGCCAGCCAGGCGCAGGGCGTCGGCCTCCGCCCCAGCGGAGAAGATCAGCGCATCGCCGGCTT
>CAZADA010000068.1:0-16542 GCA_964483775.1 uncultured Caulobacterales bacterium | reverse complement strand
AAGCGGTCGGTTGTCGGCCTTGCAGCATCGGCCGCTAAGGGCTCAAAACCGTTAAAGCAACAAGGCCATCGGAAAGCGCGACCTCAATGTGCCAGCGTGGTGCGCCTGCGCACTGCGTCGCAGACCTGATCACTATATCGCATCTTGCAGCCATGTCATCGTAGTGCGATGGCGAAGGAATAGTTCGCATCTTCGTCACGCGTGGCCCGCCACCGGCTTCGCCTTACAGCGCTGTGCGCCTTGCGGCGTGGCGGCGGAACCCAGCGATCAGAGCCGCGCTGGGTGTGGCGCGTTCCACTTCCGACGGCAGGTGAAATCAATTGCAGGTTGTTATCGTCCGTGTCGGGTTAGGTTACGGCTGTTGATCCAAGTCTGCCGGGCGCCGCATGTGGTTGCTGTGTTGTTCGGCGCCGTGGACTTTAGCGCCGATGTCGGCTGCGCCATGGCCTGGGAGCCGCTCCTCACCGCGCGGTCGGCGTTGGCCTACACCTGCGGCGCGGCGGGCGTCGCGCTCTATGATGGACCGGAGCTCAATACGTCGCAGATGGATGACCTCGCCGAAACCAGCGCACGCGCTAAGGCGCTCGGCTTCACCGGCCGCGCCTGCATTCATCCGCGCCAGGTCGCCATCGTCAACGCCGCATTTACACCAAGCCCCGATGAGATCAGCCACGCGCGCCGGGTCATCCAAGCCTCCGAGGCGGCCCGAGGCGGCGTCGCGATCCTCGATGGCCAGATGATTGACGCGCCTGTGGTCAAAGCGGCTCACCGCACACTCGCGGTCAAACTATGACCGCGCCCATTCCTGACGCGATACGGTTCGCGGACGACGCCATGGCGGCTCGTTCGGCCGTTGGTCTCAGGGATGTCGGGCGTCGACCCGATGCGACGAGTGCTATTGCAGGTCGTACCACTCGCGGAAAGGACCGGTGTTTTCGAACAACCGCGTATCGCCAAGGGACGCTGGGCCTTCAGACAACATGTTCGGCTGCCCATCCGGGCGCTTGGTCAGTGTGAAGGCATCGTAGGTTTGACCGTCCGCCATCACAGCTTTGAACGTCAGTGTGTCGTTGTCCACGCTGATCACTTGGAACATCGGCGTGTTTTCGGCGACCCGGTCGATGGATGCGTGGCTTTCCGGAACGCCATCGCCCACAGTGTCGGCGACAAACTCGGGCGTGAAGGGATTGCCCTGGGCCGGCGTCGCCGCGGAGATCACCAGCACCGTTCCCACTTCGCGCGGTTGGTCGGATGAGGCGGGCGCGGATGGCGAGCCGTTACCGGGGATTTCGCTGGCGCGCTCATAATGGTGTCGGTGCCCCGCCAACACCAAGTCGACATCGCCATTCTGCACCACAGGGATGAACGCCTCGCCGCGCGGCGCCAATGGCCGGCGCACGCCGTCATGCAAAAAATAAGGATGGTGCATGGCCACGATCTTCCAGCGTGCGTCGCTTGCGGCCAGCGCGTCTTGTAACCAACGGGCCTGGGCTTGGAAACCACCGTTCACATTGGCCGCATTACTCGTCGAGTTGAGGACGAAGACTTCAAGATCGGCCGTGTACCGCACCCGATACACCAGTTCATGCTGAGCTTCGGGAAGATCTGTTTCAATCGGGAGGGTGAACTGGGGCCGCCATAGGGGCGTTGCGTAACTCGTGGATGCGCCCCGACCATCGGCGGCGGCGACATGAACGTGCTCGTGGTTGCCGATGACGGGCAGTGTGGCGACCTGGGCGTGCAAGAACCCTCCGGCGCTGAACCATTGCGCCCAGTCATAGTCGGACGCGCCCTGCTGGGTCAGGTCGCCGGCGTGGAGAAAAAACCTGGCGTCCGGCGCCACCTTGTGCGCCATGCGAATGATGCGCGACCAATGGCTGCGCGCGCCTTGCTGGGCGTCGCCGCTGTAGAGGAAGGTCACAGGCCCCTCTCGTGGCGCCGTGCGATACTGGAGCCACTCGCTCCAACTGCCGCGCGCGCCCTGTACGCGAAACGCATAGAGCGTATCGGGCTCAAGTTCGTCGAAAACGACAGAATGATAGTGCACCGCGCCAAGGCGTTGATTGTCGATGTACGCCAGCGCACCGGTTGGAAACTCAAAGCTGGTCAGATCAACGCGCTCGGCGTGCGCCCGCACCGTGCGCGCGCCGACGTCAAATCGCGCATCCGGTGTGCCGGGCGCGATTTGCGCCAGCGTTCGTCCGACGCTGTCGTCGGTGCGCCAGGTGACAGCGAAACTGGTCGCGGGATCGCCTGGCAGAGTGGTGACGATGCGGTCCGGCCATGGCGTGGCGGCCTGCCATGGCGGCGCGCCGTGGTGATCCGACTGCGCCAGACTCGCTGGGGCGTACGGCGCAGCTAGCGCAACAAAGACAAACGCCCACAGGCGGCGGGTGAGCATCCAGACGACCATCCCATGACGGTGCAGGCCCCGCCTTGGCGACGCGGCCTGCAGCCTCGTCCGTTAGTAGGTGTACCCAATACGGAATTGATAGATGCGCCCTTCGACCTCAATGTTCTCAAGGCGATCGGGTGTGTCGTAAAAGATGTAGGTCTGCTCTTCGGTCAGGTTGAGCGCGTCGAACGACAGGCGCAAACCGTTCTCGAAGCGGTAGCGCACGGCGAGATCGAGCCGGCCTTGAGCGTCGGTGATTTCCTGGTTGGCCGTGTCGCCATCGGTTTGGAACGGCTCGACGACGAACTCGTCGCGATAGTTGTACGCAAGGCGTGTGGAGAACCCGCCCCGCTCATAATAGCCGACCAAGTTGAAAGCGTTTTCCGAGGATCCCGGGAAGGGCTCGGTGATGCCCGCGGCATTGGTGAATTCAGAGTCGGTGTAGGTGTAGTTCACCAGCGCGCCGGCCCCGTTGAATGGCTCGGGAAGGAAGCTGAACGGCGCTTGGATCGACACCTCAAAACCCTGCACCGTGGCGTCGCCGCCGTTTTCCGGACGGCTGATGCTGAAATCTTGATCCAGGCCCAGCGACGGCACCACCACCCGTTCGACGGTCGAGCCCGAGCCGGAGATGAACTCTTCGATGTCCTTGTAGAAAAGGCCGAAGGTGATCGCGGCGTCCTCAGCAAAATAATACTCGACGCCAAGGTCGTACTGCCAGGCCAGATAGGGGTTCAGGTCGGGATTGCCCGATGACCCCGACGGCAAGTCGCCTTCGGTGTCCTCGAGACTGAGTTCCAACACCGGCAGGATCTGATCAAACCGCGGCCGAGAGAGCGCGCGGGTCACAGCTCCACGGAACTGAACATTGGACTCTTGGGACGGAGAGATGACCACGTTGAACGCTGGCAAAACTTCGGTGTACTCGCCATCAAGAGTCGGCGTGTCTTCGTCGGTTTGCAGATCGTCGCCATCAGCGGTGGTCAAGAACACCCGCCCTTCACCCTCATACTGGGTGTTGACCAGGCGCACGCCCGCATTGCCGCGCGCGAACCACCCGGCAGGCTCGGCCTCGTAGTTCACCAAGGCGTACAGGGCAAAGGTCTCTTCGGAGATGTCATAACGGCGTTGACTGTCTTCAACGCCGTCAATCGCGTTGGCCTCGAACAGCCCCACAGGGTCGAGGTTGGGCCATTCGCGCAGCAGATTGGTCGGTCCAAACCCTGCTGCGAAGGGATCGTTCTCAATGAGCGGATCGCCAAGCGCGTAGGCGCCCTCGCCTTCAAGGACGCTGTTGGCGATCTGTTGGCGGCGTAAGGTTGTGGCTTCGTTGTAGCGCCCACCAAACTCGAACGAGGTGATGAGCGGCAGATCCACGGTGCGCTCCGCATCGATACGCGCCACGAAGTCTTCGTTTTCGACCACGCGATCTTCACGGTCGAGGTCGCGAATGCCGATTTCGTCACGCGCCAGCTCGGTCGCGGCCGTGAACACCACAGGAAACTCGGGATCATCGACGATGGAGTATCCGCCCAAATCGTCGCTGTTGGTGCGGTGAGACGCGCGCGTCTCGTCGAGCGACACTTCGTTATACTGGTAGCTCAACTCACCAAAAATCCGCCAAGGACCATGGTCCCAATCCGCGCCTGTGTTGAAGCCCCAGGTGAGGTTGTCTTGTCCGCGCAGGAAGCTGCGGAACTCCGAGCGTTGACCGGTGAAGGTCGCTTCAGTGATGGTGCCGGTGCTCGGGTCGAGCACGCCGCTTTCAATGTCGCCGCGGCTCCACTGGATTTGGATCCGATTGCGCTTGAGGGTCTCATCTTCTTGCGAATACAGACCGCCGAAGAAGAGCTCCAACTCCGGCGTGGCCATGAATTGAAGCTTGGCGTTCAAGTTGATCCGCTCGCGATCGCCGGCTTCCTGCTCTTGGCGCAGGCGGCCAGGATACCGGCCGCCGACAAGCGCCAGCAGAGCCGGATCGGTGTCGTCGGCCAAGTCACCTTCATCAACCAACAGCCAGTTTTGGTTGTTTTGGATCTGGTCCAGCCCCGCATCGCGCTCGAGATATGATCCGAACACAAGCAAGCCCAAACGGCCATCCATGAACACGTCGGAGAACAGGCCTTGGTATGTCGGCTCGGTCTCATCGCGCTGGTCAGCATCGGCGAGCTGAGCCGAAATGGCGACGCTCCGCGTTCCCAAATCCAGCGGATCAGCGGTTTCCAGACGCACAATGCCGCCAATGCCGCCTTCCACGTCAGCGGCGGTGGGCGATTTCACCACGGTGATGGTGTTGAAGATGTCGGACGTGAAGAACTGCAGCTGGGTTTCACGGCTGGAGTCGGCGCCCCCGCCGACGCCGGTGCGCCCGTCAATCTCAACGCGCGTGTACAGCGGTTCCAGTCCGCGGATGGAGACGGTGCTGCCCTCCCCGTTCAAGCGTTGGATTTGCACGCCGCTGATGCGTTGGATGGCCTCGGCGATGTTCTGGTCGGCAAACTGACCAATTTCTTCGGCGGTGATCGCGTCAAGGACCTGGTTGGCGTCGCGCTTGGCCTCCAGCGAACTGGCCAACGACGAGCGAAAACCGACAATGCGAATTTGATCGTCGGCGGCGCTTTCTTCCCCGTCGCCCGCTGCTTCATCTTGCGCAAGCGCCGGCATGCTCGCCATGCATCCGAGTGCAACGGACGCAACGAGTTTTGAACGTAAAGTCATGCGGTTCCCCCTCGCGCGAACACTATCCGCGCGGCGCGGACGCTAGGCCTGGACGACGACAATCCGGTGTCGAACACGTGAAACTTTTGTGTCAGCGCGCCATGCGCTGGGTTGGGCTTCAGATAGGCCGGGGCGAGCGGCCAGCCGCCTTGCGCAGCTGAGACGCCCCGACCCGCCTTGCTCAAGCTTCGAGGGTGAACGTCAATCCCGCTTTGGCCTTCAAACGCTCGATCAGCGGTTGGCCGAGCGCTGAGGCGGGAGTCCAGACGCCGCCGCCGACATCGGCCTCACGGGCCGCGCACAACCCGGCCTCGGCCAGCATTTTAGACGTTGAACCATAACCGGGATCCATATCGCCTGTGACGACGGAGACCAGCGTGCGCCCATCGCTGCTCGATCCATAGAACGCGGCCTCGTAATACCCTGCTTCACGCTCTTCTCGGCTCGGTCCTTCACCGGGTTTGGGCGGTTTGTCGCCAAAGGCCTTAGCGTTCGCGCCTGCGACGAACTCGGCCGTCTTGCGCCCTTCCTCGCCCGGACCGGTCAGCATCATCTCATCGTAGAGGAAGTCCTCGCCATAGGTGTGGCCCAGCAGGAAGTTGGACCGGTGGATCGTTTTGGTGTTGATCACCGCCATGATGAACGGGGCCGACCATGAGCCAAGGTCTGTATCCTCGACCGGTTCGTGCATTGCAGGCTGGTCTGGGCCCTGGAAACCGGGTGTCAGCGCGAAGGAGTCCCGTAAGACCGCCACCAGGCTTGGGTCGGCCTGCACCGCCTTCATGGTCTCGCCGAACGAGGCTGCGGTGCCGCCTGAGAACGCGCCGAGCATCTTGCGCACACGGCCTTTGACACGCGAAAGCGGCGCGCCGAATTGCGCCTTGGCGGCGTCTTGCAAGTAGAGCACGCCGAGATCGAAGGGTATGGAGTCAAACCCGCAGGAAAAGACGATCCGTGCGCCGCTGGCCTTTGCGGCGTCTTCGTATTGGCCAATCATCGCGTGCATCCACAGGGGTTCGCCGCACAGATCGACATAATGGGTCCCCGATTTCGCGCACGCCGCCACCAAGGGTTCGCCGTAAAGCGTGTAGGGCCCCACTGTGGAGATGACGCAGTCAGCCCGCGCGACCATGGCGTCGAGGCTTGCAGGTTCAGACGCATCGGCGGTCACCAAAGGCGTGTGCGACGGTGCGCCGATTTCATCGCGGACGGCGGCGAGTTTCTCTGCGTTGCGTCCCGCCATGGCCCATCGCGCGGCGCCGTCAGGATAGGTTTTGGCCAAGTATTCGGCCACCAAGCGACCTGTGTAGCCCGAGGCGCCATACACTATGACTTCGAATTCTTTGTTGTGAGCGGCCATGGCCGAGCTTCCCTTCGCAGATGGTCGAAACGGATCGCAGTCGACAGAGCCCCACCCCATTCGTCAAGCGATGAAGCGGGGAACCGGTTGGCGGGCCGGCCCTGCGTCAGCGCGGCCGCGCAGACGGCCTAGCTGGTTGGATTGGCGTGCGGTTCGTCAAACACCAGGCCATGACGGCGCGCCCAACTGCTCAGCTCGACACGCGTCGACACGCCGCTGATGCGATAAACTGTGGCCAGGTGTGTCTTGACCGTTTCTGGGGAGATCTCGAGCTTCCTGGCGACTTCTTTGGTGGATGCGCCGCGAATGGCGAGCACAACGATTTCGGCTTGGCGCGGCGATAGGCCTAAGGCCTTCAAGCCGTTTGGATCGACGAACGCCTCGCTGGAGTCGTCTTCTGCGGCGCCGGTGAGAGTGCGGGTGACGACCGCGATCAGATCCTCAGGCGGAGCGTGCTTGCCCACAAACGCGTTCGCTCCAAGCTCGAGAGCGGCTTGTTTGTCTTTGGGGCTTTGCGTGCCGGACAGACAGATGATCTTGGCGTGCGGCGCGGCCGCGCGGAACTGGGCGATGAAGTCGGTGGCGGCAAACCCCGGTATGAAAAAGTCAACGACAATGAGGTCGATGTCGCCCGAGCTGCCCGCTAAGGTCTGCGCCGCCGCCGTCGGCGTGGTCGCGGTTGTCAGCGATTTGAACGGCAGGGCGTCGGCCAAGATGCGCTTGAGCCCGGAAAGAAACATGGCGTGGTCATCAACAAGCAGCCCGTGCAGCGGCTTCACATCGTCCATGGCGCGTCCTCACAGCTTGGCCCGCAAACAGGCCGGTTCGCCATCTCCTCACCCCAAGGGTGACTATACACGCTGATAGATAGCGCTACCGGGTTTGGCTTCGGCATCACCCGGTTGGGGGAGAGGCCGGCCCGCCGCTGGCAGGTCGCCACTCCGGCGCGCTCGGCAGCCTCAATTCAAAGCACGACCCGCGGCCATGGGTGCTGGTCACGGCCACCGAGCCGCCCATGGCCTGCGCCAAGTCGCGGGAGATGCTCAAACCAAGCCCGAAGCCGTCAACGTGGTCGGCTTCCGTCTGTTCGCCGCGCACAAAGGGATCAAAAATCGTCTCCGCCAACCGCGGGGCCATGCCAGGTCCGTTGTCGAACACTTGCAGCGCGACATCCCGGCCGCGCCGCCGCACACCCACAAGGATGCGCGATCCCGGCGCGTGCTTCAGGGCGTTGCCGACAAAATTCCTCAGCACACGTCGGCATAGGACCGGATCGCCGAGCACGGCGGCTTGGGTTGGAGCGCCTTTGAGTACGCTGCCGACCTGTTTGGCGCCCGTTTGGAACTCTTCAACAACCATCGCGATGGTCTCGTGGAGTTGCATCGGCGCGATGTCAGGTTCGATTTCCGCCACATCGTATCGCGACAAGACCAGCAAATCTTCGATCAACTCGTTGGCGGAGCGCACGCAGGCGCGCGCTTCACTGACCACCTCTTGATTGTCGTGCGCCAAACCCGCGCGCTGCAAGTCGTAGAGCAAATAGTTGATCGCATTGATGTGCTGGCGCAGGTCGTGGCCATTGTAGCGTTACTGTAGTGTGCGCACTTCGGCGTTTTGTTCGGCGAGGCGGCGGGCTTCTTCGAGCGCGCGGTTTTGTCGGGCCGTGACCGCTTGGACGGCGTGAATCTCCATCCGCGTATGCCATTGCTGAGTTGACCGCAAGAAAAGCCAATACCCCATGGCGATGGAGATAAAATAGGCCATGATCAGCGGCGCGACCCGTGTGATATCGGGCAATTCTTTGTCTTCTGTGAGCAAGACAAAGATAATGCACATCATAAAAATGATACTGCGGCCAGCTAGCATGGAGAACAACAAGCGGCTGGATAATGGTAGCGTGAGAAACGCCGCCATCGCCACCCAACCTATCGCGGAATTTGGATAGGTCTGTTCTATGGCAAACAGATCAAACACCAATGAGAGCGCGATGATGCTGTCTTGACCGATCCCTACACCTTCAACGGCGCGGATTTTGGATCTGACGGCCATGTCGGCGCGCAAGAGCCGTACCAAAAGGACGTGCAGCGCCAGCAGCGCGCCAATCGCGGCGACGGCATAGACAATGGTGGTGCGCACATCGAGACCATCAACGGCAAACAGCAACGCAATAAAGATGCAGATGTTTGCAAAAAGCAGAGCCGTTGTTAAGCTGTCCCGGCGCGCGTCTGTACAGATTGCCGACAAGATGTCTTCGGCATGCACACTGTTTTGAATCAAGCGAACATTGTCTTCGCCTTTGGCATATGGTGCGCGCGCATTCATGGCTCGCGGCGGCCAAAGGTGTGATGGGCCTGCCGCGCCGCCCACCACAACAAGGGGGTGACGGCGACCAGCGCCGGCGCCGCGCGCACGACCTTGGCGTAGGTGATGATCCCAAAGGCTGGGCCGCACAAGCTGGTGTGGACGCTCTGGGCGCAGGCCTCACGAACCTCGGCCTCAAGCGCGGGCGGCGGCGCCAAGTCCCACATGGACAGCGCGGAGACCACAAACACAGCGGGCAGAAACCCAACAAACGCGCCGATGGCGAATTGACGGAGCGGCGCCGGCGGGGCGATGTGCGCACGCACGCCAATGAAACCGGCCGCGACGGCGACGCCAAGCGCCTCATAATGGGCTTGTCCGTGGCGGACATAGCCGCTGATGAGCAGGCCGAACACAGTGTCGAGCGCCGTGATCAGGGTCCAGGTGATGGCGGCGAAAGCGATGGCGAACGTCACCGCCAAGGGCGCGTCGCGCCCCAGGTCCATCGGCGCGGCGCCCTGGGGCGTCACGCTGGTCCTGCTGGACTGGTATTGGCGGTGGTCACTGCGCCCCGCATGACATCTCTTGCAGCCAAACCCCAAACTGAACCCGACATGTACACCAGCCTCACCCATGTGGGCTACCCTGCCCAGGTGATGTTGCCGGGCCCGGAGCGCCTCTAGCGTCCAGCGTATCGCCGCAAGGCCGTCACGCAAGGAGGAACACCGCCATGTCACGTTCGACCCAACTCGCCTTTGCCAGCGCTCTGGCCATCAGCGCCGCAACACTGAGCGCCGCGCCGCCAGCGTCCGCGCAAGATGACGGGGAGCCTTACCTTCAGCCCTTGATCCAAATGGGCGAAACGACGCTGGAGCGCCCGGAAGTGGGCGTTTGGAACAACTGCACCGCCACGCGCGTTTCCCAACGGATGATCCTGACCGCCGCGCACTGTTTTGATTACGCCTCGGTGGACTTCCGCAATTCCGGCGACGCCCCGGTTTTCACCGTGGAGTACGCTGACGGGACGAGCCGAGACTTCGCGACATTGTCGACAGTGTCGTTGGTCAATGGCCTCGGTCCGAGCCAAGATGATGTGATGTTGGTCGCGGTTGCGGGGATGGACGACACGGTTCCCATCGCACCGATCGCCACCGGCCTGCCGGCCGCTGGCGCCGCTGTGACCTATTTCGGGTATGGCTGCACCAACCGCGCCACCCTTGCCGGCGGCGGCACCAAGCGCAAAGCGGATCTGGGTTGGGGGCCGACCATGGTCTTGTGCCCCGGTGACTCAGGAGGAGCGGTGTTCAACGCCGCTGGAGAGATCGTTGGCGTCAACAGTGGTTTCGACGGCGGCGGGACTGACATCCTCGGGGACCCCATTCGTCGCCGATTGGCGCTGACGACCACCATCGACGCCTATGAGGAGCGCAGCTGGGTGAACGAACCGCTTTGCGCGACCGAACGGAACCCCTACGTCACAGCGCTTTATGGCGACATTGACGGCAATGGCATGGTGGACGCGTTCTGCAACGCTAAGCTTGCGCCCAACGGTTACACCTATGTCCGCAAGGGCGCCTACGGTCGATACGAACCGGGAGACGTGTCGCGTTCGGTGTTCTGCACGCACGCCACCGCCGAACTGCACTTGGGCGATTTCAATGGCGACCGCCGCATGGACCTGATGTGCCACGACACCGAGTCCGGTTGGCGTGTGGTGGACTTCGCCGACGTCGGCCCCACCCCGTTTCGCGGCCAAGACTACGTGATGCGCGACCATTGGTGCAGCCATGACAGCGCCGAGGTGCATTTGGGCGACTTTGATGGCGACGGGCGCACGGACCTTCTGTGCCACGACACCGACAACGGCCGGAAGTGGTACATCTATACCGCCACAGACACGTCAGCGCTGTTTGATCCGAGCACGTCGGTTCATCGCGCATGGGGCGTGAACTGGTGCAGCCATGATACCGCGCGCGTGCTGACCGGCGATGTGGACGGCGACGGGGTGACCGACGCGATTTGCCACACCCAAAACAGCGGGGCGGTTGACGTTGCGTTTCACCGCAGCGGCGATCGCGACGGCGGCTTTCCCGGCACGAGCTGGTTCAATCACGGGTTGAGCTTTTGCACGAACGCCGAAGCGACGGTGCGGGTGATGGACTACAATCTTGACGGTCGCGCCGATCTGATTTGCGAGGCGCCCGTGGGCGACGATTCCGAAGGCCTCATCGCCCAGGCGCGCGGCGCCGGTCGAACGGGCGGGGTGTATCAACGCACCGACGCGGCGGGGCGCACGGGGTTCGCCTCGCAGGTGGTCAGCCGTTGGCAGAGCGGGTTTGTCCAACCGACGATCATCCAGAACCCGGCCGCCAATCCCTGGCAGCGACCGCGATAGCCCAGACCACGGCCCGGGAGTGAGGGGATTGGTGCGCGATGCGCTGTCCCGTCTCGTTCCGGCGCATGGGGCGCGCTTGCGTGACCGCTCTGGCCTGCAAGCGCGCCGATCCCTCGCCAGAGCGCGCCCATTTTTCAACGCTACCGATAAGGACAAAGACCATGACCCTCTTAGGGAAACTGACCTCACTGGCCGGCGGCGCTTTGGCGCTGAGCGCTGTGGCCGCAACCCCCGCTTTGGCCGAATGTGGAGACGGCTTCCGCTCCATGCGGGTGCAACTCGACGAGCAGTACTGGGGCTGGCGCTGCGTGCGCTTCCTGGAGACCGAGTTTGGCGATGGCCAAGCGTTCATTTGGTTTGGCGAGGGCGGCAGCCGCACCAATCCCGATGCTCTCGGCTATCGCCATATTGGCTATCACAACCCCGGTGAAGTGATTGTGGCGGACGGTTGGGTCGAGCATCCCGAGGGCGGCGGCGTGCTGGTCCAGGGGGATCTGTTGGGTCCTCCACGGCCGACCGACAACGTGTTTCGTTCCACAGGCGCGCTGGTCAATCGGGTCATGTCCGGGCACAGGATCCCACGGCGCCGGGAGTTTCGCGGCCTTGATGTTGTTCGCCCCGCAGCGCTGGTGCGCAGCTGGCGCTTCGACGACGCCGCGCCCACCTTGCACCACGGCCTGAACCGCACAGCGATCATGTCGGGACAGCGCGTGTGTGGGCAGGGCATGTATCAGTACGGCGTGAGCAACACCGCCGGCGGCGCGCGCGCAGGCGTGCGGTGTGTTTTGCCCATCGTAAGCGACAAGTTTGTCTGGTGGGGCGTGGGGTCCTGGGACGGGTCGACGATCTATGAGCATGTCGGCGTGGGCGCTGATCGTCCGGGCTCTGGTCGCAACGTCACGTATGAGGCGCATGATCTTTGCTTCCGGGCTTCGGCTTGCGGCAGCTTTGCGCCGGGCTCGCTGACGATCGCGCCGCTCACCAATCGCACGCCGTCGCCCAATGGGCCGGGCGTCGATGACTTCTTGACGCGCGTGGGCTCATTCCAGGTTTCAGGCGCGTGGAACGAAGTGTGGACCTTGGAGTTTGAGGCCGTCGAATAGGAGTTCGGCAGGCCGCCTTCGATGACGGACCGGTGCGACGGTCCTTGTCATCACCAGCGCCTGGCAAGCCTTGTCTTGTCAGGCGCGCTCGCGTTCTGGAGTGTGCGCTCAGTCATCGAACTCGCCATCCAATCGTAGGTCTTCGAACTCGGTGCGCCCGTTGTTTTTGATGATTCGGCGCGGGGGTACGCCGGCGAGTTCTTGGATGTTCGCCGCCAGTTTGTCGGCGTGGGTGACCACCCAAACTTGGCTGGTCTCGGCCGCCTTAACGATCAGCTTGGCGAGCGCGGGCATCAAGTCCGGGTGCAGGCTTGTCTCAGGCTCGTTGAGCGCCACCACCGTGGGCGGACGGCGGCTCAACAAAGCGCCAGTCAGCGCGATGAACCGCAACGTGCCGTCCGATAGCTCGCTTGCCTCAAACACGCGCTTGGGAAACTCGGGGAAGCGCACGCCAAAGCTACAGCTGCGTTCGGGCTCCTCGATCACCAGTTCAGCGCCAGGGAACGCCGTTGAGACCACCTCCTGCACGACGGCTAGTCGATCGGATGCGCCCATTCGACGCGGACCTTGCGCGCATGTCGCCAAGACCGAGGCGAGGTCATGGCCGTCGGGCGCCAGGGTCGGCGTGCTCACCGCCAGGCTCGGTCGACGCAAGGGCGAGCCAGCGTCGGTGCGGAAGTCATGATAAAAACGCCAACTTTCCATGCTTTGGCGCACATGGGCGAGATCTGGGAAGCGACCGGGATCTTTCACCAAGGCGAGGGCGGTTTCACTCGGCAGAAGGTCGATATCGATATCAACCGTTTCGCCCGCTTCGGTCTTGGCCGCGCAGACCTGACCATTTCGTTTGAGCAGCCGTTCAGGCCGCCGGCTAGCGAGGAAGCGCAGCGTTTCGTCTTTCAACTGCGGCTCGAGCGCAAACCCATCAACCAGCGGGGGCTTCAGCCCAACGCTGCACGTGTAGTCATAGTCGTCCGACACATCGCCCAGCGTGCACGCTAAGCTCATCCGAACCGTCTCGTTTTTTGTGCGCGCGCCGGCCCAGAAGGCGCTGTCCATGCCACCTTCGGCGGCGATCTCGCGCGCCAGCTCACCGGTTGCGGCGGCGCGCAGGAGGCTCAGCGCTCGGTAGAGATTGGTCTTGCCGACCCCGTTGGCGCCCACAAACACGTTCAAACGCCGCAGGGGGAAGGATAACTTGCGGATACTACGATAGTTTTCGATGTGAACCCGGCGTACAAACATACCCGCCTACCCGTCGTGGTCGTAACCCGCCGGTCGACCCGGACGTTTCGCGCACTCACAGGATTTCCACCCCGTGATCATGGCCTAGCCATAGTTTGGCAAGGTCTGAATTGGCAACCAACGGTGACCCAAACTGCCTTGTGCACACCCCGGGGGCTGTGGCGCGCGTCCGCATCGCGCCTGCTGGGGTGTGGCGCGCCGGGCGCCGCATTGCGGACACACGCGGAATGCTTCATCGTGGGCGGGAAGGTCGGCATAACGGGAGATGAACGGCCTCGCCCAACAAAACGAATGGCACATCATCCAAGGTGACAGAGTGCTGTCCGGTTTGCTACAGCGTTCTTTGGGAATGGTTTTGCCTACAGGGGAATGAAAGATGACGAAGACTTGGGGATCACGTACGCGCTCTGGCGCTTTGGCTGCTGTCAGCGGGCTTGCTTTGATGGCTGTTGCAGCCTGCTCGCAAGCCGATGAGGAAGCGAGCCCAACGGCGGCCGCCGATGACGCCGCTGCAGCTGGCGTGGCTCAAGACGCCGCGGACACGACCAGCGAAGCGATGGACGACGCTGGCGAGGCGACTGGCGAAGTGATGGACGACGCTGGCGAGACGACCGGCGAGCTGATTGACGACGCTGGCTCCATGATGGATGACGCCGGCGCGATGGCTGCGGACGCCGCCGATGAGGCGGACGAGACCCTTAGCGAGGCGATGGACGATACGGCCGCCGCGCTCGAGGATGCTGGTGATGCGGCCGAATCGATGATGGACGACATGGCGGGCGACGCTGAGGACATGGCCGATGACGCGATGGACGCGGCCGAAGAGATGGCGGATGACGCCGCTGCGGCTTCTGAAGGCGCCGCCGAAGAGGCTGAGAACGCCGTTGATGAGGCCGCTGAAGCTGCTGAGGACGCTGTCAATGACGCTGAAGAGGCTGCTGAGGACGCGGCTGACGACGCAGACGATCCGCGCTAGCGTCGGGTTGACCCTTCGTCATCACCGCGGTGATGGCCAAGAGGGCGGCTGCGCCAATGCGCGGCCGCTTTTTTGTGTTTGGCGGTGAGGAGCCCGCCTCTTTTCTGACCGCCCTCGTCTGCTAGGCTTCGCGGCGACTGCGCGTCGGCGCAGGCAAGGGAGAACCGCATGGTCACCACAGCGCCGATTCTCGATGGCGATCAGCCAGCCGTCATTGCCGAGCCCCCGGCTCCACAACAGATCTGGCGCGACCGCAGCGCTGGCGACGCCCATGGCTATTACCGCAAATGGCGCGCCGTTTCGCCGCTGCTGGAGTATTGCGGCCAAGATGCGCCGATCCGGTTGCTGCAAGCCACGCGGCACGCCGACGTCACGTCCCTGTTGCGCGACCCGCGCACGCGCCAGTTTGAGACCGAGGTCCTTGAGCTGCGCGGCATCAAGGACGGGGCGCTCCATGACTTTATGAGCCATGTGATGCTGGCCTCCAATCCGCCCGTGCACGCCAGGCGGCGGGCGCCGTTGTCACGCACGTTTGCGTTCGGCTTGATGGATGCCTGGCGTCCGCATATTCGCGAGCTGTCCCGCACCTTGATCCGCGACGCCGCCGCCTCGGGCGAGATCGCGTTCACCACAGACATCGCCTCGCGGTTACCGCCGCGCATCGTGGCCTCGGTCCTCGGCCTGGATCAGGTGGACGTCGACCATTTTCTTGGGCTGGTGCGCACCTGTTCGCGGGGGCTGAGCAACTTTCCCCTTGAGGCCTTTCCCGCGATCGACGCGGCGATGGCTGAGCTGGTCGCCTACGTTGAGCACGCCATGGCCGAACGCCGCACGACGCCGCGCGATGATGTGTTGTCGGCGTATACGCGGACTGTCGCTGACGATGGCGTCCTGTCGCATGCGGAACAATTGGCGCAGATTGCCGGCGTGATTCTGGCGGGCAGCGACACGACCCGCACCGGCATCACCTCCATGATGAGCCAATTGCTGCGCCATCCCGACCAATGGGCGCTGGTGCGTTCAGATCCCCACGCGTACGCCGCCAACACGGTGCTGGAGTCGCTGCGCTACGAGCCGCCGGTCGGCACGATCCCGCGCATCACCTTGGAGGACGTTGAAGTGGGCGACCGTGTGGCTCCGGGGGGACGTGTGGTCTCCTTGTCGGTGCTGTCGGCGTTGCGCGATCCTGAGGCGATCGCCGAGCCGGATCGGTTTGATGTGACGCGTACGGATATTCCCAATTGGTTGGTGGTGTTCGGCGCAGGAGCGCACCGGTGCTTGGGCGAGGCGTTGGCGCGCGCGGAAATGGAAGAGATGCTGATTGCAGCGGCCGAACTGTTGGGGGACGCCGAGATTGTCGGCCCTCCGCCGGAAGTTGTGGGCTCGATCGGCATTCGCGACATTGGCGAATTGACGCTACGCGCCCGTGTGATGGCCTGAGGCGGGCCGCCCCGCCGGGGTTTCGGTCAATCTTGGCGGCGTGACGCGACAGGACGGGGCCAGCGGGCGGTCAGGCGCCGTCGCGCGCTCACCGCCCCCAAACCGTCTGGCTTAGCCCGCACTCTCCCATTGCAGCACGTCGAGGTACTGGAACGCCTCGTCGTCCCATGTCCCGTTTTCCGCCCAGCTTGCGGGTGACGTGATGTAGGCGTCCTGTGAGCCGGCAGTGCCAAACAAGCCGGCAAAGTCATCACCATACTCATCGGCAAGCGCGGGGCCCTCCGGCAGGTTGGTCAGATCCATCTGGTCGGTGTTCAACCACTCGTTCAACACATCCGCCGAGACATCATCGGTTGTCGGCGTGATGGGTTGGGTCACGGCGTGCTCGACGGGATCGGCCTTGGCGTCGTCATGCTCAGTTTCAGGGGCTGACTTGCCATCGGCGAAGGCCAGGGCGCTGTCGCCGACCATGGTGTTGCCAGCGACATCCGACGAGGAGGACGCAGCCGCCGCCCCGGGGGCGCTCGCGATGGCGATGGCGTCCAACCGCGCCAGCTCCCCATCGTCGGCCGTTCCCTCAAATGTGATCTGATCACCCTGGACGAGCTC
>CAZADA010000067.1:0-16741 GCA_964483775.1 uncultured Caulobacterales bacterium | reverse complement strand
CGCCAAAACGAGTGGAAAAACGCCCGCGCGCCGGTGCTCTGACGCGGTATCGGCAAGGCTGTAAATGACGATGATCAGCGCAACGAGGGTGGCGACGACCGTCAGGCCCGCCCCCATGGTGTCCGCGGCCAAGGCGATGCCAAACGGCGCTGGCCAACCGCCCATGGACATCGCCAACACGCCGTGGGTCCACACCTGAGCAAACAACGCGCCGGCCGCACCAAGCTGAGCAAGGAGCCCAATCAGGCCGATGGCGATTTGGGCGCGCTCATGGCCCCACGCGGTCACGGCCAACGCCGCCGCACAAAGCGGAATCACAAGCGGCGCCACCACCAACCAGGGGACGAGCTCCGCGGCGGTCAGCGCGTCAAACATCGCGCCCTCGCCGGACAGGGGCGGTGCGGACCGGTTCCGCCTCGCGCATCTCGTCGGTATCGACCGTGCCAAGCGTCTGGTAGGCGCGATACGTCAACACCAAAAGAAACGCGAACAGCGAGAAGCTGATGACAATCGCGGTGAGAATAAGCGCCTGCGGAAGCGGATTAGCAAACCCAGGATCGGGCAGGTAAGCGCCATCAGGAATGAGCGGTGGATCTTCGCGTGTGAGACGGCCGGCGACAAAAATCAGCAAGTGCGTGGCGTTACCGAAGACGAAAATGCCCAGCACCAATCGGATCAACGAACCTGAAAGCAACAAGAAAACGCTGATACCAAACAAGACGCCAACAACAACGGCAAATGCACCTTCCATATTACTCACACTCCTCGAGGCCGCAAATAATAGCAACAATGGCCCCAACGACGACCAAGTACACCCCAATGTCAAATACCACGACCGTCGAGATGTACTTGAGGTCAGGATTGAATTCGGGGAACCACCACTGCCCCGTCAAAAACGCATCGCCAAACCACATGGAAGCGACCCCGCTCAGAGCGGCGATCAACAGGCCAGCGCCGGCAATGGCGATCGGGCTGAACACGAGCGCGCGCCGAGCCGCGCCGACACCTTCGGCGATGGCGTAGGTTGCAAACGCGGACGCGCCAATCAGACCGCCAATGAACCCCCCGCCCGGTTCGTTGTGGCCGCGCAGCAAGACATAAATGGAAAACAACACGGTCAGACTGACAAGGAACGGCGTCGCCGTGCGCAGGATCAATGAGTTCACAGCGCATCCCCTTTCCCTAACGATGTACGTCGTAAGACCGGGGCCAAAAGTGCAAGGACAGCCACGCCCGCAATCACCACAACGCCAATCTCGCCCAACGTGTCCAACGCGCGAAAGTCCACCAAAATCACGTTGACGATGTTGCGGCCGTAGGCCTCGGTGTAACTCTTGGCGGCGAAGTATTCGCTCAACGTCAAGTCAAGCGGACCACTGGTGATCGACAAAAGCAGCGTCGTGACCGCTGCGCCGAAAGCAATCGCAAGAGCCCCATCACGCGTCGCCCTTGGCCAGCCCCGCCAGTCTTTGCCCTGGATGGGCAGTCTCGCGATAACCAGCGCGAGGATCACCACCGATAGGGTCTCCACCATCAGCTGGGTGAACGCGAGGTCGGGCGCCCCGAAAAGCAAGAAGATGAACGCAACTCCCAGGCCTAACACGCCCATGGAGAGGATCGCCACAAGCCGAGACCGAGTGACCATAATCGCCAGTCCGCCCAGGATGGTGAGGCCAGCAACACCCCAAACGTAGAAGTTCACAGGAGGCGCGCTCAACGTCCCCCCGGCCCCATCCACCAACACAATGGGCGCGATGAGCGCCGCAGCCACCACAAAAAAGCTGATCAACAGATAGCGCCGAAGCGAGCCCGTCTGCAGCGCGCCCGTCACGCGCCGCGCCAGCGCCACAAGCCCGTCCATGAACTGATCATAACCTTGGTCCACGCCCCACAAGCGATCGAGCAGCGCCGCCAAACCGCGCTGCAACGCCGCCGCACGCCACCACAGCAGCACGCCAAGCCCAACCGTCGCCGCGCTCAAGACCACCGGCATCCCAAATCCCGACCAGAGATAAAGATCCACCGCAGTCGGCGCGCCCGCGACGGCCGAGACCGCCGGCCCGATGAACAAAGTCTCGACTTGCCCATTCCACGGACCGGCAAACAATCCAAGGACAGCGAGGATCACGGGCCCCAACCACAGTGATAGGGACCCTTCATGCGCGGGCTTCGGCGTCTCGCTGCGCGCGCCGATAAAGGGCGTCACACCCACCCGGAACGCCACGGCGAACAAGAGCGCATTGCCCAACAGCGCGATTGCGGTCACGCCGTACGTCCACACCCCGTCGAGCGTGGCTTTGTAGGCGAACTCTTTGGCGATAAAGCCGAAAAATGGCGGCAAACCCGACATGGACAACGCAGCGAGCAGCGCGGCGAACGCCGTAAGCGGCATGGGCCTGGCAAGGCCGGACAGGCGTGTGACCTCCCGTGTGCCGGTCCCATGATCAACCGCGCCGGCGACCATGAACAAGGCCCCTTTGAACAAAGAGTGGGCGAGCAGATAGGCCATCGCCGCCTCGAGCGCATACTGATCGCCAAGGCCGATCAGCATCACCAGCAACCCCAAACTGGCCACCGTCGTTTGCGCGAGCATGAGCTTGAGGTCGGTGTTGCGCAGCGCCAGGATCGCGCCGAGCACAAAGGTCGCGCCGCCAAAGATGACCAACGTCGACTGCCACATCTCGGTGCCGCCAAGACCGGGATTCATGCGGGCCAACAGATACACCCCGGCTTTGACCATGGTCGCCGAGTGCAGATAGGCCGACACCGGCGTGGGCGCTTCCATGGCGTTGGGCAGCCAGAAATGGAACGGCGTCTGGGCCGATTTGGTGAACGCCCCCGCGAGGACCAGAATGAGGATCGGCGCGTAGCTCGCATGGTCGCGGAACACATCGCCGCTGGCCAACAGCTCCGACAATTCCATCGATCCGCCGATCTGCGCCATCCACAACAGGCCGGCGAGCAAGGCAAGGCCGCCGCCGCCCGTGACGGCAAGGGCCTGCAGCGCAGCCCGGCGCGAGCGCGGGCTTTGATGATTGAATCCGATGAGCAAAAACGAGGTGACGGACGTCAGCTCCCAAAACACGAAGAGTGTGACCACATTGTCGGCAAGGACCAGGCCCAACATGGACCCCATGAACAACAAAATGAACATGAGGAAACGACCAAGGTCGGCATGCCCCTTCAAGTACGCGCTGGCATAGAGCACGATGAACGCGCCGATACCCAAGATGAGGAGCGCAAAGAGCAGGCTCAGCCCATCAATATAGAAGGATAAAGTGATCCCCGCTGACGGGACCCACGGCGTCGAAAACCGCAGGGCTTCGCCCGCTCCACCCGGTTCTATAAACTGGGAAAACAACACAACCACCGCCGCAGGGACGAGCACCACCACCCAACCAACAAGAAAACGCGCCGCCAGCCGCGCCACAGGAGCCAACACCGCCAGCGCGAACGGCGACAACACCGCAAACAGCATAACTCAGTCACTCTCCTCAATGCGGTCGGCGGGTCGCCTCGGCGAAAGGTTGACCACCCATCACGCCGTCAACACAGACCAGAGTCAGCAATTCGCCGCCAGCCGCAAGCGCGGTCCTGGTGACAGCCACACGATCAGTGGGGCGACAGAACGATTAACCAATACGCTCGGTAGTTAGGCCGAGCGCGATCCTGGAGCAAGTGAGGAAAAGGCGATGCCAAGCAAAGGTAAAGCCATTTCCGATCCGGTCGCGCCCAACGTCCAGCTAGCGATCAGACCGCGTTTTGACCCAAAGCATGATCGACGTGATCAACACCGACACAATCGCCCACACCACGGCGGCGACAACCGTCATCGGCAAAAGCGTCACAAGGAGTGACAAGGACGCGCCAAGTGGAACGATCAACGCCCAAACAGCTCCCCTGCACGGGTCGATCGACCTTGGAAGCTCCACATTCAACTGTTCGGCGCGCATCGCAAGTCCCCGATGATCGATGGGCGCCGCAGTGGTGCAACGCGTGCGGGACGAACGCGTTGCCATCCGCCAGCGGACGCCGCCTAGTCTGTTGTGTCGGCGTCGACGACAATGGGTGCGCGCTGCAGGTCCTGGAGCGCCCGACGATAGGCCCCCGCATGACGGGCGTCGTCCGACAGGCCATGTTGGTCAGCGTGCGTCGCCAAATCGGCCAAAACCCTGAGGGGCGTTGCGGGAAAACGGCTTGCAACGCTGAGGATCACCACATCGCCCGAGTGCGGATCGACAAGCACATGGGGCGCGGTGATGGCGTTCGCATCATCACGCACAGTGAGCACCGCCCCGGTCTGGGCGTCCACCAAGGTGCGGAACACCGGATCGAAGCCGGCCGGAGCACCTGGTCCCACAGACGACGCCGCCAATTGCCCACACACCACAGCCCCCAGGACCAACGCGGCGGCGCGCCGCCCCCAGGCCGACCGATTTGGCGCACAAACGCGCAGATCGCCGCGCAGTCGATAGCCCTGCCCGCGAACCGTCTCGATGTAACGCCCGTTCGCGGCGGTTTCGCCCAGCGCCGAACGCAACAGCGCGATCCGCTTGGCGACGGTGGCCTCGCTGACGTGTCGAACTGGCCAGGCTTCCGCCAACGCCCCGGGCGACACAATCGCCGGGGCGCGTTCGAGCAACAGCTGGAACACAGCAAAGTTCAGATCCTTCACGTCGAGGCAATCGCCGCCACGCATCACACGGCGCTGGGCGATATCGATCGTCAGGTCCTGAAGCCCAAGGTCCGTGTGAGCGCTTGGGGTTCGCGCCCCTGCAAGCAACTTTCCAAAAACTTCAAATGACATCGAGAGCGCCTCCACACCAGCGTGACGACAGTATGAAACCCGACATGGAGCGCTGACGAATGAAAAAGAGGAAAGCTACCGGTGCGCAGCACTGGGCGAGGACGATGGCGCTATGCACAGCGATGGGGACCGCCGGCATCGCGGCCCAGGCGCACCAAGGGCCGGCAACCGTCGCGCAACACGCTTCAACCCTCCAGGTCGATGGCGATCTGTCCGACTGGGACACGACAACACAATGGCAACGGCTGCCCTTTGTGATGAACGGCGACCCGAACGCCCCCGACGACGTCTCCGGTGAATTCGCCACTGCGATCGATCCGGTCACCGGCGATCTCTACGTCGCGCTGCGGGTGCGCGACGACGTCCTGATCCGCGACGCGCAAACCCAGTCGGTGGACGTCCTTGGCCGCAACCCCGACGGAGCGCTGGTTTACCTCGATCTGATGCACCGCGCCGGGTTTTCCGAGAACATCGAAGCCTCCCTGGTGCGCCGCCCCATCCTCGCGGTCGACCAATCTCTGCAACCTGAGGATGGGTTTGCCATCGCCCGTCGCGACACCGAGACCGGGGTTGCTTACGAATGGCGGATCAATCTCAAGCGCATCGCCGAGCAACAGGATGCAACACTGGCGTTGGGGCCCGAGATGAACGCCGTCATCGGCTTCAACATCGAATACTGGGACCGTGATGGGCCCGATGACGGCGCCGTGCTGCGCTGGACGGCAGGCCCGCGCGACGGCGATGACGCCCGGCGGCTCGGCGATGTGTTTCTCCAAGCCGAGCCGCAAGCCCTCCAGCCTGTCGGCGGCCGCGCTGTGTGGCGGAATGCCGAAGCCGACCAGTCGCCGCCCCGATGGGTGCACTTTCGCCGCATCGATGCGCCGCACGTCATTGTCCATGGCCGGGTCGAGCCCGAGGGCGGCTTTCACGTCAAACTCACGCCCGGTGTATGGGAGGCCTACGCCTCGGATCCCCTGACCCTTCAATCGGCCGGTGAGCGGATCCGGATCGAGGTCGCCGACCGACCCATCACGCTTGCCCCCCCCCTGGTGGCCCGTCCCACCGAACTGCCGCTCGAACAGGCGATTCGCGAGCGGATGGCCGAACTTGGGGTGCGCACGGTGGGGGTGGCGTGGATCGAGGGGAACAGGTTTCGGTTCAACCAGACCTTCGGCGTGCAGGCGGACGGTGCGCCGGCCGACGCAAACACAGTGTTCCGCGTGGCCTCAATCACCAAGCCAGTCAGCGCCATGACGTTCCTGTCCCTGGTCGAAGACGGCGCGTGGTCGCTCGACACACCGCTTGCGCAGCACGCCATGGATCCCGACATTGCCGGCGACCCGCGCAGCGAACGCCTGACCATGCCGATGGCGCTTCGCCACTTAACCGGTTTGCCCAATTGGCGGCGCGGCGCAGCCCTTTCGTTCCTGTATGATCCCATGGTTGTTCAAAGTTATTCCGGTGAGGGGTTTGAGCTCACCCGTCGGGCCGTAGAGGCGGCGACCGGTCAGTCACTACAGGCGCTCTCTGAGGACCATGTCTTCGCCCCCGCCGACATGACGCGGACAACGCATGGATGGCCCGATTGGGTTGTCGCCGATTTTGCCGGCGAGTACTTCGGATCAGGCGGCGCGGTCGAGCACGCCACCAGTCGCCAGCCGAACGCCGCGGCCAACCTCCTCTCCACGCCCACCGATCTTGGGAAGTTCGCCATCTGGGTGAACACCCGCCGAGGCGGCCTGTCCGACGACCTATGGGCCGAGGCGACAACCCCCAATCCAGCGTCCCTGCGAACCGGACGCAGCACCGCCCCGCACGCCCTCGGTTGGATCGTGCACCAGGCCGAGGACGTTCAAGTGCTTGAACACAGCGGCGGCCAGTGGGGCATTCGCACTCAATTGATCACCGTTCCCGAAACCGGCGAGGCGCTTGTGGTTCTCACCAACAGTTCAGCCGGTTGGAGCCTAATCCACCTCATCTTCAATGAAACACTCAACAAACAGGGGCGCTACAACAGCCTCGAGGATGTTCTCTACAAGTAACACAAAGTGCGCAGCAGACAGTTTGAGAACAACGCAGCGGCGCGCCGAACTAATCGACGTCGAAACCGGGAGGAAAGACCGTCAGCACCAACCACTCGGCGATCAATGCGGGAGTGTCAGCGCCCTCGATCTCGACGCGAACATCCGTCCGCGTGATGATCCGCGACGCGCCCTTCGGTTCATAGCCGGCAAGGCGAAACTGGGCCCGTATTCGCGCACCCGACGGAACCGGAGCCACAAACCGCACACGGTCGAAGCCATAGTTCACCGTCATCTGCGCTCCTTCAATCGCCGGCAGGGTGTTGGCGCCGATGCCGCCCAACAACGCCAGAGTGAGCAGTCCATGGGCGATCGTCCCGCAAAACGGCGTGGCTGCGGCGCGTAGCGGGTCCACGTGGATGAACTGGTGATCGTCGGTGAGGTCGGCGAACGCGTCGATCATCGTCTGTGGCACCAAGACCCAGTCGCTCACAGCGATCACCTCGCCAACGAGCGCTCGATAGTCTGGCCAGCTCAGGTGTTTGGGCGCAGCACCGCCCTCGGCAAGGGTGCCATCACTCATCGTGTGCTCCTGTGTCGACCCTGGCCCAAAGCCGCAACCGTGCGGCTCGAGCCAAGCGTGTCGATCCCTGTTTGGCGACACGCAGAACGGGTGCGCCGCGATCACGGGCGGGAGGCTGCCACACATCGCACGCCTCCCGCCATCACGGTGGCGGCTTTGTCAGATGAAAGGGCCCCACATGAAGGCGAACGTCCCCGCAATCCCAACGCCCATGACCAGCGTCATGACGCCCAGAAGCACCGTTGCAGCGATTTTCGGAGCAGCCTTGGCGCTGCGTTGGGCCGCAAAGTACACCTCCACCATGGCGAGCGGCGCAAGATAGCAGCCAAACACCAAGGCGATGTCCGCCGGACCCGAGAGCGTGCGATCCATCCAGCGCGGGCCCTGATTGAACAGCACCCACGCCATGATCCCAACGCGTAAGAACCAAACGCCATTCACCACCAAAAATGCGCGCATCGCCCAACGCCGGTGCGCATCGATCCGACGTTGAGCCGCCAGCCGCCACGCAATCGTCGCGAACAGCACAATCAAGACCGCGTTGATGCTGATGGCCGCACCGGACACGACCGAAAGATACGTGCCGCGCCCCCATGTCAGCCACAGCCCGCCGAGCGCCATGACAAATGCGACAACGATGAACACCCGCCCCATCCAGCGGTGAAACCCTTTGGCGCGATTGCGGATGGTGGGGATGAGCTGGACCAATCCGCCCAGCGTGATCACCACGGTCAGCAAGACATGAACGATGAACATGACATTGCCGACGGGATCATTCTCAATGTGCCCGTCGATGAGCGGCTTGTCGTTCCAGCCGGCAAAATCACCAATGGCTGTGCGTTGGCCGTAATAGGCGATGATGAAGTACACAAAGCCGATCTGACCGATCGCAGCGACGACGAACCAAAACACGCCGGCGCGGCGCAACAGACGATCAGCACGCGCGGCGGGGGACTGAGGCAAAGGGATTTTCGGCATCCGAAACACGCTCCAATGTTTGACCAACATGGGCGTGACAGAGCGTTGGACCCCGCATCAGTGTCTTGCCGATTTCCAAATCGGCGATCATTTTCAATCGAGAGCGCCGATAAGCTCAGGAGTCTTAGCCATGGCGAACAGACTGACGAGTGCTCTTACCCAAGCCGATGCGCACGCGCCGGCATGGCGGCGCTGGACCTCTGGCGCGCTCGCGCGCGCAAAGCCCAAAACGCCGCAACGGGCCATGCTCGCCATGTTCACCATCGCCGTCGGGTTCTTCATTGCAGGCAAAACGATTGGCCCCTACGCCGGCGCTTTGGGGTCCATTGTGGTGCTGGCGGGGATGACGAGTTGCGGCTGGTCATGGTTGCTGGCGCGCACGCTTTTCCACAACACGCCCTTCGCAAACCCATGGCCGCTGATCGTTGTCGGGGCGCTCACGGTGTCCGGCGCCGGGCTGCTCGCTCTCGAAGCGTTGGCCCCGTCCGCCGCGGCCCATCCCGTCTCACGGATGGCGACGAATGTGCACATGCTGACGAGTTCAGCGGTGCTGCTTTTGGCGCTGGTGGAGGCTTTCGATCGGTTTGGCCACCAGACAGCCGCCGCCGAGCGTCGCTTCCGCGTGGCGTTTGCGTCCGGGTACGCTGTCCTGCTGGTGGTTTCCGTTCTTTGGCTCAGCGGCTCGGCCGAAGGCTCGGCGGCCCACCGTTGGGCTGACGCTGTGCGCATCATCTGCGCGATCCTGGCGGTCGTAGGCGGCGTGCTCGCCGTGCGCTTTCGTGAGACCCACCCCTTGGCGGACCTCGCTCGCCGGCCCAAAGCACCGCGCGCCGCCACACCCGAGGACGAGGCGCTGGCGACCCGGTTAAAGAGCCTTTTGGTCGACGAAGAGCCCTATACGGCCTCGAACTTTAGCGTCGCCACCTTGTCGCAGCGCTTGCGCGAACCGGAGTACAAGGTCACCCGGGCCATCACCGGACCATTGGGCTTTGCAAACTTCAATCGTCTAGCGAACCATTTTCGGATTGAGCGCGCGAAACAGCTTCTGCGTGATCCGAGCACGCGCGACCAGACCATACTCGCCATCGCCCTCGATAGCGGATTTGGATCCATCGGCCCGTTCAACCGCGCCTTCAAGAGCGCCGTCGGCGTCACGCCGTCGACCTACCGCGCCGCCCCCTCGATCTGATCGGTCAAGCCCGCGCCCTTGGGCCACAACGCGCCCAGCCCGAGAATCCAAGGCGCTGGCGGTGAGAGAGGGATTCGAACCCTCGAGACGGTTGCCCGCCTACACGCGTTCCAGGCGTGCGCCTTCGACCACTCGGCCACCTCACCAGATTGTCCCGCCCCGTTTGCCAACGAATCGGCCGGAAGCCCCGTTGGTAGCCAAGACGCGTCCGCCCATCAAGTCGCCGCCCCAACCGACGACAAGCGGCCTAGCCCGTCGCGCGGCTCAAATCGAGCAAACCCGCGCCGCAACCGCCAGGACACTGCGCCGCGCTGCGCTGACGACGGCTTTTCTCTAGCAAGAGGAACAAAAGCTCATCGCGGTCAGCGTCGGGAAACTCAGCCGACAGCAACGCCAAGGCCGCCGTCACATGCGCGGCTGCGAGCGACGTACCGTCCGACAAAATGTGGAAACACTCACCCACCGACGCACCATCAATCAGATCGGTGCAGTTGAAGGCCCTCGCGGTTGTCAGAATGCCATCAGGCCAGCCATCCGCGTTTTGATCCGCCGCCAGATCCCCGCCCGGCGCCATGATTGTCACCGCCTCGCCCGCATTGGAATAGGCGGCCAAGGCGCCGGTGTAGTCACTAGCCGCAACGGTGATCACGTTCTCACAATTGCCCGGAGCATAAAGCCCCGCATCCCCGCCATTGTTACCGGCCGGCGCAACAACGAGCGCCCCTTCGTCGATGGCGGTGTCGATCGCGCCTTGCAGCGAACGCGGGCATCCCTCTGGCGCTGGAAAGCTCACCGACACATTGATGATGTCAGCAGGATGGGCGTTCGCGCGGGCGAAAGCATGACCGTCTTCGCCATCAACCACAGGAAGCCATTCAGCTCCGGACGCCCAAATGATGGCTTCAGACACATCCGACATCAACCCGCCGCACGCGCCAACGGCGCGAATGGGCGCAATGCTGATATCCCAAGCCGCTCCAGCGATTCCCTGTTGATCGTTAGACACAACCGCACCAATCAACCCGGCGATCTGCGTACCGTGATACACAGGATCGCTGAAACTGTAATAGCAGACCTCGCCGCTATCACTGGGATCTTGGTCGCGCGCATCTTCATCGCCAGCCCTTTGGACTTGCGAGATCACATCCAGACCAGGGATGAGATTAGGCGACTCGGCGATATGAGGATGGGTAAAGTCCACGCCGTTATCGATGACGGCCACGTTGACGGAAGCTGAACCGCGCCGGCTCGCCCGTCGCCAGAACTCCGAAAATCCCGCCCCGCCAGGCGCTGCGCCAGCTTCGGTGCTGGGAGAACTCAACGCCCATTGGTAGCCAAACAGCGGATCGTCGACCGGCGCGTCATCATTGGTCGCCAGCGACACGATGTAATCGCGTTCGACAAACTCGAACTGGCCGCTTGAGCGAAGCCGAGCGATGGCGCACGAAACCCCATAGGCGGGATCGTCGGCCAATCGATCAGGGTCCAGCCCGTCGTCACATTGTTCGCCGCGGTAGGTCTCAACGGCATCCAACGCCATCGGATCAACGCCCGCGCGATACCGATCATCCAACTCGATAAAGAATGCGCCGCCCATGGCGCTGCGCACAGACCCCAGCGGTTGGGCGGCCTCAATGGCGCCCGCCGCACTTTGCGCGTTGCCCTCAAAGCCGAGCGGCGCGCGAAGCGGCTTGGCGATCACATGTCCCAGATAGAACTCGGCCAGCGCGTCCGGCGCGAGAGATTGAGGTCCCATTTGCGAGAACCCCGCCGCCCGCATCCCTGGTTCGAGCGCACGCAAAGACGGCCCTGAATCCGTCACACCCGGCGGGGCGAATGCGCGGCCCATCAAGGACAGTTGCCCCAGATCACCGCGGTACCACAAGACCCAACCGATCAGGCAAGCAAGCACCAACCCGCTCGTGGCCGCACGCGCCAGCATCCATTTCATCAGTATCGTATCCCTTGACGGGCGAGCGCCGCCAATTGCGCTCTGTTGATGCAAAGACTAAACAAATCGCCGACCCGCGACCATGAAAAATGTCAAGGCAGGATCAGTTAAGGCGCATGCCCATTCGCCAATCCGTTCACGACCGACGCTCGATCAGCCTCGCCAACCAAAGGCCGCTCCTCCCTTTTGCCGAACAGCTGGACACCAACGCCTGACGGCCTCTACGCAACAGGGTTAAGATGGGCGTGCAGCGCTACCGTAATAGGTGGTGCCGCTTCGGTTTTGCGCCAACAAATCTTTAGCCCGCTCAAGATTGCGCTCAGCCATGGCGGCGTAACGCGCCTCACCTGCCAGCCGGAACACGCCAAGCGCGTCACGATAGGCATCCACCGCTTCTTCGAGCCGATGGGGGTCGCGCAAGCTCACGCCCAGCGTCGTCAGCACCAACCCCATATTGTTGCGTGTGGCGGCCCAATCCACACGCATTTCCTCGCGGGTGCGGATTTCCAGAGCCTCACGGTGAGCGGCCAAAGCCGCCTCCAGCGCATCCGGATCGCGCCCCTCTTCGCCGAGCACATGGAGTGCATTGCCCAAATTGTTTTGCGTACCCGCCCACTCAACGGGGTAGTCGCTGGGCGGCAATTCCTGGAGCGCATCACGATACGCCACCACAGCGCGCTGAAGACTCTCGCGATCATTGTCGCGTTCGCCGATCGCCTGCAGAGCGTTGCCAAGGTTGTTCTTCGCCTGCGCCCAGTCATAGGGCGAGTCGTCGCGCGGACGATGCTCAAGCACCTCAGTGAAGGTCCGCACCGCGGCTTCAAGAGCGCCCGACTTCGGCTCGACCTTACCGACGGCGAACAAGGCGTGACCCATCTGGGTCATGGTGTCGCCCCACGCCGCAAGATCGATATGACGCGTGCGTTCTTTCAATGCAGCCCGGTAGTCGGTGATGGCCTCGTCATAGAGCGCGTGGTCCTGCAGCCGCGCGCCCATCGCCGCGTGCGCCAGTCCAAGATCGTGTTGAATCTGCGCCCAACGTAACGGATCAACACCGCGAACGCGGTCGTTGGCCGCCGATTTGTACTCGGCCAACGCCTCATTCAAAATGTCAATATTGCCGCTGGCGTCGCCGAGCGCCTGCAACGCCTGGCCGAGCACATGGCGCGCTTTGTCTTCCAAACGCGGATCGCCGCCTTGGGTCGCCTCGAGCGCCGCCCGCGCCGCATCGACGGCCGACTGGAACCCATCAACATCGCGCTCGGCTTCGGCCAGCAAGAAGATTGACCGCGCCGTCGACACCAAGGTGTCAGCGCGCGAATCCAACAGATTCAGCCGGCCAAACAACGAGGCCGCCTCGTCAAATGCTTCGGCGGCCGCGCTCAACCGGCGCACATCGCCTTCACGCTCACCGATCGCCAAGTGCACCCGGCCCACATCGGCCCGCGCCACGGCCCAGCCCTGGGGATCGCGCGCCCGGTCGATCTCCGCCAAGATCCGCACCCGCAACCGCGATGCGCGCCGCAAAGCGTCGCCATCGCCCTCGCGCTGGCCAACCGACAACGCGATCGAAGCCGCATCACGGCGCAAAAGGCGTTCAAACTCGTCGCCCAGCCCGCGCGGCGGCGCGGCGATCAACAGATCCAAGGCATCCAGGACCGGGTGGAGTTTCTCGGGCCGGTAACGATCCGCCTCTTCCGCGCATGGCAACGCCACCCGGGCGAAGATATAGGCGATGCCGCGCGCCAACCGCTCAGCCTCAGCCGGATCTTGGGGTGGAATGATCCGGATCTCTTGAATCGGCTCATTGCCCGCACGCGCCCGCGCCGTCAGGAAGTAGATGCGCCACAAGCGATCCGACTTACCCGCTTGGCCCCAAACGATCAGATCAGCGTCAGCGCGCAGCGACCATTGCCGAGCGGCTTCGGAATCGCGTGCGCCATCAAGACGCACAGGAAGATCTTCGCGCGCCACGCTGCGATCAAACAAAAAGGCCGCCGTGTGTTCATCAAGCGCGCCGGTGACCAAGCGCGACAGCGCGCCATCGTCATCGCGTTCAAACGGCGCCACCAGCGTCGCGAACCGCGCGCCGCTTTGCATGCGCAGCCGTTTCGCGATGGTCTGTCCTTTAGATATGCCCTGAGATCGGCCGAGCCAGCGCGCACTGTTCGCCAGAAACCGTGGCGCCTCGAACACAGCGTCGAGCAAAAAGCTAAACGCCACCGCAACGACAATGATGACAAGTTCGGTGTGATTCTGCACAAAGGTGACGGCGGCCTCGGACTCAAGACCGATCCAAAGCCAATCGACAAATCCGGTTTGAACATCCGTCATTTGATTGCTCGTCACCCTAGCGCCGCCACACACAAAGCGCGCGCATCTGCTGGCAAACTACGCCACCTGCAAGCGGTACACCATCCTCGAGTTCAGTTGCGAGGTACATCACGTCTAGCGACAAAGCGCAACTTAACGTTAACGGTGAAGCGAGATTCATGCCGCAACGCAGCACACTCAGCCCACGGACGCTGTGAAAACGCACACAAATAGCAGCTGGCGCTACCGATCAAAGGTCGCCCGACGTTCCGCCAACAAGCGCTCAGCGCGCGCCAAAGACCGCCGCGCATCGGCAGCAGGCCTATCCGCGCCAGCCTCGTCAAAGCCCGCAACCGCCTGACGCAACGCCGACGCAGCCTTCGATAACCGATCAACGCTCGCCCCGCGTTCTCCCGCACAGAGCAACGCCTCGCCCAGACCGCCCTGACTCGCCGCCCAGTCTGACGGCGCATCCTCACGCGAACGCACATCCAGCGCCGAACCAAACGCCGTAACCGCCAACATCAACGTCGCTTCGCCGCGTTCGCGTTCACCCATGCGCAAAAGGGTCCAGCCCAAGCCGTGTTGCGCCCGCGACCACGCATCACGATCATGGTCGGCTGAAAGCTGGGCGAGCACCGTGCGATAAGCGTCCGCGGCGTCGGAGAGCCGTGAAACGCCGGCGGCGCGCGTGCCCGCCTCAGCTCGAGCATGCGCCCGCGCCAAAAGCGATCGCAACACCATCGGCCGTGCATTGGCGCCCTGAAAATACGCCAGCGCCTCGTCCGCCGCCGCCCCCGCCGCATCCAAATCGGACAGCGCCACGCCGCCGCCGGTTTGACCGATCAGAGCTTCGGCAAGCGCCAAGCGCAAATGCGCCGTGGCGCGCGTTGACCTCAACGCCTCCTCGTCCTCAAGCGCAGAGCGAAACGCACGCACCGCGATCATCAAGGCGTCCGACCCGCCATTCATCGCGCTGTGCGAGGCCACACACCCCAGCACCGCCTGACCGCTCGCCCATTCCGCAGGCGACGCCGAGCGCCGACCATCCGAAACCGCCGCCTGCGCGGCGCTCAAGGCCGACGACACCCAGTCAGCCCCGCCCTGGAGTTCACTCAAGCGCAACGCCGCGGCGGCGTAGGCCTGGCGCACACGGCATCGATCCGCCCCAGAGATCTCGCCCGGCATATCATCAATGTCGGCCTGAAGCCGCTCCACCAGCGGCTCCATCACCCGTTGAGCATAAGCGGCGCCCGCCTCACCGGCCTCGCTAGGAGCGGCCGCGGCGGCGACAAGGGCCACAAAGCCGTTGAGTTGAATCGCCTCGCCCGCCTGCGCGTTCGTCAAACCAAAGCTAAACGTCTCACGCAGCGCCATGGCCGCAAACCCATCAGCATCCCGCGACACACAACGCACCGCCATGACGCCCGTCGAACCGGCCTCGCCCCACACCACGGCGTCGGCGACGCGATCGTGAAGCCGCCCAAGCCAAGCGGCGCGGTCATCCCCCCGCTCAATTTCCGCCGTCCGCGCCCGCAGCCCCCGGCCGGCCTTCTTGGGAACATCCGCGCCATCAAGATCAGGCCGCATGGCCTGCAAAGCCGACAACGCCCGACTCCGCCACGCGCCCCCCCCAGAGCCCGCCATACGGGCCAACCCGACATAACCCAAAGCGCCGCTTGGCCGCCGCGCTCCCAAACGCCGCACACGCATGATCACAAGAGCGAGACCAACACCAAGGCCCAAGCCAATGGCGGCGAGCACAATCACGTGGGTCCCGGCCATCGCCAATCCCGCCAAATCCACTGTCATTGCGCCGCCCTCCAACATGCGTGTTCGGTTATGACCAGAGCCAGCTATGACACAGCGCGTCGCAGGGTGCGCACGCCTGGACGCCTATGTGACTCCAATATGAACCGCCCGGCCCCGCATCGGCCTTGTCGCCAACGGATACCACGACTGGAGCTTTCGCCAATGGACGCGCCCACCTTGGGTGGTGTAGTTGAGCTTAACGATCAGTGCGGCGCAACGGTTCGGCGACCGGCGAACACCGGCGATTGCGGCGCAAATAGCAAGGCTGGGATACTGCGATGGACGTCGTAGCTGCGACAAAAGACGCCAATCTTGAACCTTATCTGGCAGCGCAGATCGCCAGTGCGCGGCGCAAAGCGCGACGCAACGGCGTGTTCCTTTTTGGCGCAATTGTTCTGCTGGCTGGCGTGATCTTGCTGCTCATCGGCAACTTCGCGCCGGGATTGTTGGGCATTCAACCCATCGTGTTGCCCTTTGGCCTGGACGGGATCATCCCACAAGAAACGCGCAACTCGGTGCTGTTTGGCGCAGCCGCGCCGCTGGTCACCGCATCCGGTCAGTTCATTGATCGAATTGCCTCCGCCCGCCGCGAGCGCCTGACGCTGATTTACACACGATATCTATTGGCGATAGGTGAGCGCGAACAAGCCTCAAAGGTTCTCTTGTTGACGGCAATGGGCAATTCCAAATCCGACAATTCGGATCTCATCGAGTACTTGGCCTTTTCTGGAAATTGATAACGACGACACACAAACGGGGTGAGGGTTCAATGACAACCGAGGCACAGGCAGCGCCAACGGCGCGAGAATCAACAGTATCGACAGCATCCAGAAAATGCCTCTGCTAGCGACAGAGTGCGTGCGCATCAGGTGTTCCCTCCATAGTAAAACCCAGACCCCACCATTTGTGGGCCTGCTTGTCTCCCCCCCGAACAGCCTATTACGGCAGGTCGTGCTACTTGTAACACTTCCCTGTTAAGATACGATTAACAGCGCGGGATCAAAAAATTAACCCCATCTTAAGCGGCCCGCCTTCTGGTACAATACACAACCAGACGACCCCAACAGTTTCTACAGGCGGGAAAGGT
>CAZADA010000066.1:0-16934 GCA_964483775.1 uncultured Caulobacterales bacterium | reverse complement strand
CAAGAAGGCTGAGGCCGGCGGTATCGCCAAGGACGGCGCCAAGCTGGTGACGGCGGTTTCCACGGCGCGCACGCCCAAGATCACTGTGGTCATTGGCGGGAGCTATGGGGCGGGCAATTACGGCATGGCCGGACGCGCGTTTGGGCCGCGCTTCCTTTATATGTGGCCGAATGCGCGCATCTCGGTGATGGGCGGGGAGCAGGCGGCCAACGTGCTGGCCACTGTGAAACGCGATGGGCTTGAGGCGCGTGGGGAAACCTGGCCGGCCAAGGACGAAACTGCGTTCATGGACGGCATCCGCGCGGACTATGAACACCAAGGCTCGCCCTATTACGCATCGGCGCGACTGTGGGATGACGGCGTGATCGATCCGGCCCAAACCCGCGATGTGGTGGGCTTGTCGTTGGCGGCGTGCTTGAATGCCCCGGTGGAGGACACCCGCTTCGGCGTGTTCCGAATGTAGGAGAAACGCCCATGCAAAGCTCGGGAATTGCGGTCATGGCAGGCGTCCTGGCTTTGGCTGCGCCTGCGGTTGCACAGGACAATGAGCACCTGATGACCGAGCAGGACCGCCAGGTCGATGAGGTCCTCGGCATGCTCGACGCCATGTTCCTGGCGTTTCACGCCCAGGACCTGGAGGGGCTCCAGGCGGCGTTGGCTGAGGACGCTGGCGTGGTGCGCCGGGTGCAGCGCGGCGATGACGGTGAAGGGGCGACCGTGTCAGCGTCGCCGCTGAGCGAGTGGGCGGCGAACGTCGCCGGCTTTGAGGGCGAGTTGATGGAGGTGTACTGGGACCCCGTCGTCCAGATCTCGCTCGATACGATGGCCGGTGTCTGGGCGCCCTATGACTTGCGGGTCAATGGCGAAACCGCCCAGTGCGGGATCAACCACTTCTCCATCGTACGCGAAGGTGATGCATGGAAGATCGCGGACATCACCTATTCGGTGGAGCCGGGTTCGTGCGACGTCTTGCGTCCCGACGCGATGGAGGATTATCGCCCCGCGACGCTTGTTCATGATTTCCTGCTCACCGAATAGGCGCTAGGTTTCCAGTTTGGGTCTTCAATGCGGAAAGGGCGCAGGCATGAGGTGTTTGGCGGCGGGCGTCTTGGTGGCGGTGGGCGTGTCGGGATGCGCAACTGAGGGGCCCGGCCGCACCGTGTTGGCCGGTGAGGTGACGTTGCCGGACGATCCGGCGGTGTTGTCGGTTGCATGTGCGGACACGGGGCTCGGGCGCGTTGCCGGGCCGCAGCGTTACGCGGAGTTGTTGGTCGCTGAAGCCGAAGGGCGCTCGTTTTGCCTACGCACGCCGATCGATGGTCCGGCGTACACGTCGGCTGGCAGCACGTTCTTGACCTCGTTTCCAGGTTGGAGCTTTGACGGCGGGGTGGGCAACGCTGCGATTTTAAAGCGTGACTGTGATCGCCTCGCTTTGGCTGTGGTGCCCGATCCGGAGTCGCCGCTCAGCGTGATTTGGGTCAGCACGTTGGAGCGCGAGGCGGCCTGCCCCGATGAGGGTTAAAACCGTGCGTTCGGCGTTGCACCGTGACAGGCGCGCCGGACGGGGGTAGGTCGGCGCACACACCCACTCAGCGCCTGACCGAGGAATGCCCATGTTCGCCAAAATTTTGATCGCCAATCGCGGGGAAATCGCGGTGCGCGTGGCGCGCACGGCCAAGCGCATGGGCGTGCGCACGGTGGCGGTGTTCTCTGAAGCTGACCGGCTCGCAATGCACGTGAAGGCCTGTGACGAGGCGGTGTTCATCGGTCCAGCACCAGCCAGCGAAAGCTATCTGGTGATCGACGCCGTCATCAATGCGGCTCGGCGCACGGGCGCTGAGGCGATCCATCCAGGCTATGGGTTTTTGTCGGAGAACGCCGACTTTGCTGACGCGTGCGCGGCCCATGATATCGTCTTCATCGGCCCCAAGCCTGACACGATCCGCGCCATGGGCGACAAAGCGGCCGCCAAACAGATGATGCGCGAGGCTGGGGTGCCGGTGCTGCCTGGCTATGACGGCGAGGACCAAACGCTGGCGACGTTCAAGGCTGAAGCCGAGCGCATCGGCTTTCCGGTGTTGTTCAAAGCCGTGGCCGGGGGCGGGGGCAAGGGGATGCGCCTTGTCGAGAAGGCGAAAGACGTCAAGGCGGCGCTTGAAGCGGCTCAGCGCGAGGCGATGAATTCGTTTGGCGATGATCGTTTCCTGGTTGAGAAATTCGTGCGTCGCCCACGCCATGTCGAAGTGCAATTGCTTGGCGATACACATGGCGCTTTGGTGCATCTGTGGGATCGCGATTGTTCGGTGCAGCGCCGTCACCAAAAAGTGGTCGAGGAGGCTCCTGCGCCGGACCTGCCCGATACAGTGCGCGCGCGCCTGCACGAGGCCGCGCTCAAGGCCGGTAGGGCGGTGGACTATGTCTCGGCCGGCACGGTGGAGTTCCTCTATGACCCCGCTGCGCCTGAAGACGACGCGGTGTACTTCATGGAGATGAACACCCGCCTTCAGGTCGAACACCCAGTGACCGAGGAGATCCACGGCGTTGATCTTGTCGAGGAGCAATTGCGCGTGGCGTTCGGCGGGGTGACGAGATTGTCTCAACAGCAGATCGACGATGGGATGCAAGACGCGGACTCGCGGCCGCACTCGCTCGAGGCGCGACTGTACGCTGAAAACGCCGAAGCCGGTTTCCTGCCCTCGACGGGACACTTGGACAAGCTGACTTTGTCCACCGAGATTGCCGACGTGTTACGCGTCGATACCGGCGTGGAAGAAGGCCAGGAGGTCACGCCTAACTACGACCCGATGATCGCCAAGATCATCGCCACAGGGCCCACGCGCGAGGCGGCCTGCCGCGAACTTGGCGGCGCGCTGGAGCAGATCCGCATTTCGGGCGTGACCACCAATGCGGCGTTTTTGCACGCCATTGTCACGCACCCGGCCTTTGTCGCCGGCGAGCTGTCGACCCACTTCATTGATGATCACCGCGAGGATCTGTTCGCCAAGCCGGACTACGGACCGGTGCCATTGATCGCGGCGGCGTGTGCGGTGTCGTTGGCGGAGCGGGCGAAGGCGTTGGACAGCGCGCACAATCGCGGGCCGTGGACGTCGCTGTCGGGCTTTCGGCTCAACGCTGAGCCGAGTGAACGCATCGATCTCATCATCGACGAAAAGCAGGCGCTTCTGCGCTTGAGTTGGAACGAAGAGAGGGCGCGCCTCATGCAAAAGGGGGCGACGCATGAGGCGCTGGTCTCAGTCATTCAAGACGGGCGCCAAACCGGCGGAGGGCTTCGGATTGAACATGACGGCGTGGTGCGCGTTGTCGATATTTTCGTGACAGATCAGGCCATAACCCTTTGGATTGGCGCGCATTCCTGGACCTACCCGCGCCCCGACCCGCACGCCTCGGATGGCGATCACATGGCGGCCGGCGGCTCGCTGACCGCGCCGATGCCTGGCGTGATCACCAGCGTGGCGGTCAAAACCGGACAATCGGTGTCTCCCGGTGACACATTGCTCACTCTGGAGGCGATGAAAATGGAGCACGCGATTGTGGCTCCCGCGGCCGGCGTCGTGGCGAGCATCCATTTTGACGCCGGGGATCAGGTGAAAGAAGGCGACGTGCTTGCCGCACTCGATGCTGATGCGGAGGCGGCCGAGTCAGAGGCGTGAGAGTCGTCGGACTGGCGCCTCCTTGCGGTTTTCCCCAGTTGGCCCTGCCATGGGCGTGATGTTACCTCAGTGCGTACGCGATCCGGGGTCGGCGTTCACGGCCGGTTCAGCGGCTCCGGCCTGGGTTATGTTCCGTGCGCTGTTGCGAACGGTGTCGCAGGTTGATGGACTTGCCGATCGGGGGCGAAGACGATGACGGACTTCGTAACGCTTGTTGAAGTTGGGCCGCGTGATGGTCTGCAAAACGAGTCGGCGCCCGTTACGGTCCCCATGCGGGCCCAGCTGATCGACCGTTTGGCGAGCGCGGGGCTGTCGGTGATTGAGGCTGGGGCGTTTGTGTCGCCCAAATGGGTGCCGCAGATGGCCGATACCGACCAAGTCCTGGCGCGCACGACGCCGCGCGAGGGTGTGCGTTACCCGGTGCTGACGCCGAACATGAAGGGCTATGAGGCGGCGCGGGCGTGCGGCGCCGCTGAAGTCGCGGTGTTTGCGGCGGCGTCGGAAACGTTCAGCCAAAAGAACACCAACGCATCGATCACTGAGAGCATTGAGCGGTTCAAGCCGATCTTAGCGGCCGCGCGCGACGATGGGGTGGCCGTGCGGGGCTATGTCAGTTGCGTGCTGGGCTGCCCCTATGAGGGTTTGGTGCCGCTGGCGCGGGTCGTGGCGGTGGCCGAGGAGCTCTACGCGTTGGGCTGCTTTGAAATCTCACTGGGCGACACCATTGGCGTGGGCACGCCGGACTTGGCGCGCGCCATGTTTAAGGCCGTGGCCGGCGGCATTCCGGCCAGTCGCCTGGCGTGCCATTTTCACGACACCTATGGCCAGGCGCTGGCCAATCTTTATGCCTGCTTTGACGAGGGCGCGCGGGTCGTCGATGCGTCGGTGTCCGGGCTTGGCGGGTGTCCGTATGCGCCCGGCGCTGCGGGCAACGCGGCCAGCGAGGACGTGGTCTACATGCTCCATGGCATGGGCGCGAAAACCGGGGTTGATTTGGACGCTTTGGTTTCGGTGAGCGAATGGATCGCTGGACAGCTGTCGCGCACGCCCGGATCGAAAGTGGCGCGGGCGTTGTTGACGAAACGTTCGGCCGAGCGGTCGGCCTAGCGCCGTTACGGGTCGTCTCGATTGGCGCGGCGCGGCGAATCTGCGCCGATAATCGGGAACACCATGGCTGATCATCGACCCTCTTCCTTGGATGCCCTCATCCGGCTGTTGGCGCGCCTGCCCGGGCTTGGTCCGCGTTCGGCGCAGCGGGCGGCTCTGTATTTGCTCAAGCATCGCGACTCGGTGATGGCGCCGCTGGCCGATGCGCTTGGCGAGGCGCTTGAAGGGGTGACCGCCTGCAGCATTTGCGGCCTGCTTGATGGTGTCGATCCGTGTTCGATTTGCCGTGATGAACGGCGTGATCCTTCGGTGATTTGTGTCGTCGAAGACGTCAGCGATGTGTGGGCGCTTGAGCGGGCGAAGGTGTTCGCCGGGCGGTACCATGTGTTGGGCGGTGTTTTGTCGGCGCTTGACGGGGCGGGGCCTGAGGATCTGCGCATTGGAACGCTCATGGCGCGTGCGCGTGAGGACGCGGTGCGCGAGGTGGTGTTGGCCCTGGGCGCTACGGTCGATGGCGCGGCGACGGCGCACTATCTGGCCGAGCAGTTGAAGACGGCGGGTGTCGCGGTCTCCTCGATCGCGCGTGGGGTGCCGGTGGGCGGTGAGCTCACTTACCTTGATGAAGGCACGTTATCAGCGGCGTTGGCCAGTCGGCGACCCGCCTAGATTCATTTTATGTTTACCCTTGTTTTGTTTTTGTTCTCGGTGTAGTCAAGTGATGTTCATTGGAGGTGCGCTGTGGATGTGAGCGTTGCATTGCTGCTGATGTGTCTGGTTGCGTTGGGCTTCTGCGCATGGCGGCTGCGCGAGGAGATGCAGCGGCGTTCTGGCGCCGAGGCGGCGCTGGCGGCCGCCCAGGCTGAGGCGCAAACGCTTGTTGGCCCGGCTGGACGGGCTGAGGAACTGACCCAGGAGCTTGCCAGCGTTCGCGAACGCTTGTCGGAGGCGCAGGCCCAAGCGGCGCAGTTGTCGGAGCGCGAGGCCGCGTTTGTGCGCGAACGTGAGGCGTTGACGGCCATGCGCACCGAGGTGGAAGCGCGGTTCAACCAATTGGCGCAACAGGCGTTGTCGCAAAGTCAGGAGTCGTTCTTGAAGTTGGCGGGGGAGACGCTGGCCAAGCAACACGCCGCCTCGCAGGGCGATTTGAAGGCGAATGAAGAAAAACTGCGCGGCCTGTTGAAGCCGGTGGAGGAGACCTTCGCCAAGTTTGGCGGCAAAGTAGAAGAGTTGGAGCGGTCGCGTTTGCGCGATCAGTCCGCGCTGGGCGCGCAGATCCGTCACATTGCCGAAGCGCTGGAGGCAACGCGCGCGGAGACGGGCAAACTGGCGACAGCCTTGCGCGCGCAACCGAAGACGCGCGGGCGTTGGGGCGAAGAGCAATTGCGCAACATCTTAGAGCTGGCGGGCATGTCAGCGCATTGTGACTTCCACACCGAACGCGGCGTGCGCGGGGAGGATGACCGGTTGTTGCGCCCTGACGCCACCGTTCGTTTGCCTGGTGGAGGCGTGTTGGTGATCGACGCCAAGACGCCAATGCAGGCATATCTTGATGCGGTTGAGGCGGCCGATGATGCCGAGCGCGAAGCGCATTTGCAGCGCCATGCGCAGCAAGTTCGGGCCCATGCGCGTCAATTGGCGTCGAAGAAGTATTGGGACCGGTTTGAGGAAAGCCCAGACTTTGTCGCGATGTTCATTCCTGGCGAGAATTTCTTTGCCGCGGCGTCCGAGCGCGACCCCAATCTTTTCCAGGACGCGGTCCGCGATCGGGTGATCGTGGTCACGCCGGCCACGTTGGTGGCGCTGGCCAAGGCGGCGGCGTTCGGCTGGCGCCAAGAAGAGGCGGCGCGTCGCGCCCAGGACATCGCCCAGCTGGGTAAAGCGCTCTATGAGCGTTTGGCGACCTTTGGCGAACATATGCAAAAGCTGGGAAAGACGTTGGATGCCGGCGTGCGCAGCTACAACGCCGCTGTGGGTTCGCTTGAAAGCAAGGTGATGCCGGGGGCGCGGAAGTTCCTCGACCTTAATGCCTTTGACACGGGCAAGACCGCGCCGGAGCTCGCCCCGGTGGACAGTGCGCCGCGCGGTCCGATCGCGGGGCGAGACTTGCGTCTGGCCGCGCCGGCGGACGGGGGCGGCGAGGCTCCATCAGAGAGTGTGTCTGGGCGCGATGTCGAACGGCGGGCGTTGCCCGCGGCGGAATGATCGACGGGCGGGCGAGAAGCGGGGAGCTCGCGGGCGTCGTTAGGCGGAACCTGTCTTGTTGAAGCGGGCCGTGACGCCTATGATCTTGGTATGGCGATCCGTGACATATTGAAGGTGCCGGACAAGCGATTGCGCGATGTGGCGCAACCGGTGGCGAGCGTGGATGAAGAGATCCGCGCGCTGATGGATGACATGCTGGAGACCATGTATGACGCAGCGGGGATCGGTCTGGCGGCGACGCAGATCGGTGTCGATAAGCGCGTTGTCGTCATGGACCTGAGCGAGAAAGACGGCCCACGTGAGGCGCAGTTTCTGGTCAATCCGGAGATTGTGGAGGAGTCCGAGGAGCGGGTAAGCGGTGAGGAAGGCTGTCTGTCCATTCCCGACGTTTACGACACGGTGGAGCGGGCCGCCCGGGTTAAGGTGCGCTATCTGAATTATGAGGGCGAGACGGTCGAGGAGTGGACCGAGGGGTTGTGTTCGGTGTGCGTCCAGCACGAAATTGATCACCTCGATGGCGTTTTGTTCATCGACTATCTGTCGCGCCTCAAGCGGGAACGCGCTGTGCGCAAAGTGCAAAAGCTGGTGGCTGAGCGGCAACGTTTGGCGGCGGACTGAGGCGAGCGGATGGGCGGCGGCGCGCAAGCCGATGACGCCTCGCGCGATGTCCAGGGGCAATCCAGTTCGGGTGCGCGTGCGTTGGGCGCGGTTGGGCGCTTGGTTGGCATCGCGCGCAAAGCCGAACGACGCGCGCCGATGGAGCTGATCGCGCGCGGACACATCTCCATTGCGGGCGGTTTGTCTGGAGATCACCGCGGACCGAAACACCCCAAACGACGCCTTACCGTGATGGCTGAGGAGGCGTGGGCGGCGACCTTGCAGGTTTTGCCTAGCGAGGCGCGCCATCTGCCGTGGACAACGCGGCGGGCGAATCTGCTGGTGGCCGGCGTGGAGCTTCCCCGCGCGCCGGGCGGGGTGGTGCAGGTTGGCCGAGTGATCCTGGAGGTCACCGGCCAAACCTATCCGTGCAAACGCATGGACGAGGCGTATCCGGGTTTGCTGAAGGCGTTGGCTCCGGCGTGGCGCGGCGGCGTGACATGTGCGGTTCGCGAGGGCGGGGACATTGCGCTGGGCGATGCGGTGGGCGTTTTGGTTCGTCCCGACGAGGTGCGTGCGCCGCGCCTGCCAGGATGATGGCCTAGCCCACATGGCCGTGCATGGTTGACGGTTCGGTCAAGCTCCCGCACACCGCGCCCATGACGTTGCGCCTTGCGTTCATGGGCACCCCGGTGTTCGCCACCGGATGCCTCACCGAAATTGTCGCGGCTGGCCACGACGTGGCGGCCGTCTATTCCCAACCGCCGCGACCAGCCGGGCGCGGCCAAGCGGTCCGGCCGAGCCCGGTCCACGACCTCGCCGAAAGCCTTGGTCTTGAGGTTCGCACGCCCACGAGCCTGAAGGGCGATGAGGAGCTGTCCGCGTTTGCTGCGCTGGATCTCGATGCGGCGATTGTGGTCGCCTATGGCCAGATTCTCCGGCCGGCGATTCTTGATGCGCCTCGGCTTGGGTGTTTCAACGTGCATGCCTCGTTGTTGCCGCGTTGGCGGGCAGCGACTCAGATCCACCGCGCCATCAAGGAAGGCACAACAAACACCCGCAAGAAAAACATGCGCATGGAGCCGGGGCTGGACACCGGACCGATCGTGTTGAGCGAAACGGTCGCGATTGGGCCGGAGGACACCGCGGGCAGTCTTCATGACAGGCTTGCTCATGTGGGCGCCCAGCTGTTGCCGCGTGCGCTGTCCGCCATTGAACGGGGCACGGCCGTTGAGACGCCGCAGGACGAGGATGGGGTGACGTACGCCCACAAGATCGAGAAGGGCGAGGCGCGGATTGATTGGACCCGCGCCGCGCCTGATGTGGATCGCCACATTCGCGGGCTTTCCCCTTTTCCTGGCGCTTGGTTTGAGATTGCCGGGGATAAAGGACCTGTACGGGTCAAGGCGTTGGCGAGTCGGCTGTTTGTTGGCGCCCAGGCCGAGCACGCGCCCACGCCGCAGTCGCCCACGCCGGGCGCGCTCGTGGACGCCGCCGATGGACGGATGGTTGTGCAGTGCGGGAGCGGCGCGGTGGAACTGACCCGTGTCCAACGTGAGGGGAAAAGACCTCAGGCGGGGGACGAGTATCTTCGCGGGGCCACAGCGCGGGGCGCCCTGGTGGTTTCGTGACGCACTGACCCCGCCGCGAGCGGACGGACGTCGCGAGGCGTGTCCTAACGGGATCGCAACCTATGAGTGTTAGCGTCCTAACGGATTGGTGTTGAAACCCTTGGCGGCGAGCTTATGACCTTTCCTGTCGACTCCAATGAGGCGCGTCGGCTGAGCGCGCTTCGTGCGTTGAAGATCTTGGACACTGCGCCGGACGAGCGGTTCGACCGGATCACAGATTTGGTCAGCTCGGTTCTGAACGTGCCGATCGCCCTGGTGTCGTTGGTTGATGAAGGTCGCCAGTGGTTCAAATCGCGCACCGGCCTTGAGTGTTCCCAAACCGATCGAGACGTGGCGTTTTGCAACTACACCATCGTCCAAGACCGCGTCTTCGAGGTGTCCGACGCCGCCCAAGATCCCAGGTTTGCTAACAATCCTCTGGTCACCGGGGAGCCGTTCATCCGGTTTTATGCCGGCGCTCCCCTGGTCACGCCTGACGGCAGCAAAGTGGGCACGTTGTGCGCCATTGATCGCAGGCAGCGGCGGCTGACCCGTGAGGACCGCCGCTTGCTCAGCGAGCTTGCCGCGATCGTGAGCGGTTATCTGGCCGAGATCCATATGCGCCAACGCCATGATGCGTTTGCGTTGTTCACCAGCGCCATGTCTGACGTGGACTGGTTGTCGCCCGATCCCGCCAGTCACGGTGTGTTCCGTAGTCTGCTTGAAGGTCTGTTGACGATTACCGACAGTGAGCATGGCTTCATCGGTGAAATCTGCTGCGACCAGGATGGGACCCGGTTTCTGAAAACCCACGCTGTCAGCGATCACGTTCGGGTTGACGCTGGGCCAAATCACAACTTGGCCGGCGATGCGAGCCGCCCAGCGCTTGGTGATTTGGAAGCCTTGGTGGATCAAACCGTTCGCACCGGCCAGCCTGCGTTCTCCCACGTTTCCAGCGAAGATCGTTGCGCAGCTGCGGCTTCAGCCGCGCATAGCGGGGTAACGAGCTATCTGGGCTTGCCGTTGGTGAGCCGTGACCAATTGGTCGGCGTGGTGGGACTGGCCAATCGGCCAAGCGGCTACACTGGCGCCATGGTTGACGATCTTCGTCCCTTCGTGTTGGCGGCGGGGAACACCATCAGGTCGGTGCGGTTGGAGGACGAGCGCAAGGAATCGGAAGCTGAACTCAAACGTCAAAACACGTATTTGGAATTGGCGGAGCGCGTCGCCGGTCTTGGTCACTGGCGCGTTGATTTGATCGAGAACACCGTCATTTGGTCGGATGAAGTGTACCGCATTCACGGCGTCACGCCGGAATCGTACCAACCCGAACTCACCTCAGCGATCCACTTTTATCACCCTGAAGACGTACCCGACGTCGAGAACGCTGTCGGTGAAGCGATCACCAATAAACGTCCGTTTCAACTTGAAAAACGTTTGGTTCGAAGGGATGGCGAGATTCGTTATGTCTTCTCTAAGGGTGATTGCGATATCAATGAAGATGGCGAAGTCGTAGGTCTTTTCGGTATTTTTCAAGATATCACAGAGCAAGTCCGTGCGGATGAAGCCTACCGTATTCAAAAAGAACGTTTCGAGTTGGCTGTCGACGGTTCAAATGATGGCATCTGGGATTGGGATATAGCCACCAACTCGGTGTTTTATAACAAACAAAACTATGACCTTCTTGGAGAGCGGCCAGAGCCAGGTCATGGTAGCTTTGTCTGGTGGTCGCAACGTGTTCATGCCGATGACCTCCAGCGGACCCAAGATCTGATTCAAGCCCATATCCAACACGGCACGCCCTATGATGCGACCTACCGGATCTTACACGCGGACGGTTCATGGTGTTGGTGGCGCTCGAAGGGGCAGGCCATTCGCGACCGAGACGGGCGTGCGATCCGGTTTTTGGGCTCCAACAGCGATGTCACAGAACTGCGTGAAGCTGTCGAACAGGCCGAAGCCGCCAGCCGCGCTAAATCATCGTTTCTGGCCAATATGAGTCACGAGATTCGTACGCCCATGAACGCGATCTTGGGCATGGCGGCGGTGCTCGACCGTGATGAGCTGACTGCCACGCAACATGAACGCCTGGGCATCATTCGCGAGTCTGGCGACACGTTGATGAAGATCCTCAACGACATTCTCGACCTCAGCAAGGTCGAGGCCGGCAAGGTGGAACTCGAAGCGACTGAGTTTGAGTTGGACGAGTTGTTGACTTCGCTCGATGCCCTGTACCGGCTGCGGGCGCAAGACAAGGGCCTTTCTTTTCACGTCGATGTTTCGCCATCTGCATGCGGACGATTTGTTGGCGACCCCACACGCCTACGCCAGATCCTTGGAAATTTGTTGTCGAATGCTGTGAAGTTCACTGAAACGGGGCGCGTGCAGCTGCGCGTTACGGCTGAGGATATTGACCTCGTTGGGCAGGCCCGATTGCGCTTTATGGTGTCCGATACGGGCGAGGGCATGTCTGAAGCGGTTCAGGCTCAGTTGTTCACCCCGTTTAGTCAGGCGGACGAAACGGTAACGCGTCGGCATGGCGGCACGGGCCTTGGACTGGCGATCAGCAAAGAACTGTGTGAGCTGATGGGTGGCGATATCGGTGTTGAAAGCACCGAAGGTGTTGGCTCGACCTTCACGTTCGTGGTCGCGCTGGGGCGGGTCGGTCAGACCGAGCTTGGGCGTGATGACACGACGCATGCCGGCGCCGGTTCGAACGGCGCGGACGTCCAGTCGATCAAAATATTGGTCGCCGAAGACAATCACAACAATCAGCGCGTGCTTGAAGCGCTGTTGGAGCCGATGCAGCCGGTGTTGCGCTTTACCGAGAATGGGCAAGACGCGGTGACTGCATGGGAGAACGAACGCTTCGATGTCGTGTTGATGGACGTGCAAATGCCGATCATGAACGGCGTTGACGCAACGCGGGCGATCCGCGAACGCGAAACCGAAGCTCGCCGTGGTCGCATACCGATCGTTGGCCTGACGGCGAACGCCATGTCCCATCAAATTCAGGACTACATGATCGCGGGCATGGACGCGGTGCTCCCCAAGCCCGTCGAGCCGGCCAAGCTGTACGCGACTTTGATGGCTTTGCCGACCGCTGGACCCGAGGTGGGAGACGCTCAGACGGGCTGAGCGTTGCCGTACGGGCGCGGATCGCGTCTAAGCGGGCGCTATGCCACGCTATAAACTCACACTCGAATATGACGGCGGACCCTTTGTCGGTTGGCAGCGCCAGGACAATGGGCCGAGCGTTCAAGGCGCTTTGGAGGCGGCGGCGTTGTCGCTCACCGGCGCGAACTGCACGGTGCAAGGGGCGGGACGCACCGATGCTGGCGTGCACGCACTCGGCCAGGTCGCCCACATTGATTTGCCTAAGTCCTACGGTGACGACACGGTTCGTGACGCGCTGAATGCGCATTTGGGTGCGGCGCCGATCGCGGTTTTGAGCGCCGAAACCGCGGAGCGTGATTTCCATGCTCGGTTTGACGCGGTGGCGCGCAGCTATCTCTATCGGCTTGTCGATCGTCGCGCACCGCTGGCGCTTGACCGCGGACGCGCCTGGCGCACGGCGTTTACGCTTGACGCTGAAGCCATGCACACGAGCGCCCAAGCGCTGGTGGGCCGTCATGACTTCACGACCTTTCGCGACTCTCAATGCCAGGCTGACAGCCCTGTGAAAACACTCGACCACATCAGCGCCGCGCGTGTTGGCGACGAGGTGCATGTGACCTGCTCGGCGCGGTCGTTTTTACACCGCCAAGTGCGATCGTTCGTTGGCACGTTGGTGGAGGTCGGTCGTGGTAAGTGGGCGGTGGGCGATGTGGCGCGCGCGCTGGCTGCGCAGACGCGTTCAGCCTGCGGGCCGGTGGCGCCGCCGGAGGGGCTCTACCTTGTGCGGGTGCGCTATGGCGATGAGGGCGCGCCGGGTTGAGTGCTTGACGCCAAGCGCTGCAAGCGGTCACACGGTGAGCATGAAACATGTCACCTTGCGTACTTTGGTCTGTTTTGTCGGCGTGGTTTGGCTCACAGGCTGCGTTCGCTTGGTGGGCGTGGACGATGTGTTGCGACCCGACTTGTCGTCGTCCAGCTTCATCTCCCTGACCATCGATGATGTGGTTGTGTTTAAGGATAACGTTGCGACGGCGGCGGCGTGGGCTGGCTCGGGCGTGGTGCGCACCCAAGGTGTGTTGCAAACGCCCTCCGGGGCGGTGAGCTATCGTCTGGCGCGCCGCGCCGAAGCGGACGTTCCGTTGGTGATTTACTGCGGTGGATCGACCTTCGCCACGCCGCAACATGGCGACTACGTGTTGTGGCTCATCGCCCGATTTGGCGATGGCGTGGTGTGGGATTACCCGGGTTTCGGCGGCAGCGACGGGGAGCCTGACATTGCAAGCCTCGAGGCGGCGTCGGCGCACATGGCGTCCCAAATCGCTCGGTTTCAGCGGTCGCCCGATCAACCCGTTCTGATTTGGGGACATTCGTTTGGCGGCTTTGTCTGCTCGGACTTGGTGCGCCGGGCGAAAGGCGTGTCGGCGATGGTGTTCGAAACCTCTGCGGGATCGGCCACCAATGCAATCCGCGCGGGTGCGCCGTGGTTCGCCAAGCCCTTTGTCGACGCTGACCCCGAAGTGCGCAGCTTCAGTTCGGCGCGGGCTGGTGAGGTCGACGTTCCCTTCCTCGTGTTGGCTGCAGGCCAAGACCGCGTCTTGCCGCCACGGTTGAGCGACAATCTGCGCGACGAGCTCGAACGCCAGGGTCGAGATGTGACCTATCATGTGTTTGATGACGCCGATCATGTGACGATCCCGTTTGCGGCGGACTTTGACGCCGTCATGAGCGCCTTCCTCACCCAGGCCGGGTTGCCGGTGGCGCTGTTGCCTCGGGCGCGGGCGCGTTCGGTCACCTTCACCATCAACGTCTATGGCGACTAGACCATGACCCAGCCGCTAAGCTCTGCCTGCGAAGACGGTTTGATCGCCGCTCAACCGTGTCCAGAGGCGCAAGGTCGGGTCATCACACCCACACAGCGACGCGGCGTGATGGCGGCCTGTATCCTGGCCTCGTCCATGGGGTTCATTGACGGGTCAGCGTTGACCGTCGCACTGCCAGCGCTCCGGGCGGATCTCAACGCCGGGTTTGCAGCGATCCAGTGGGTCGTCAACGGGTATGTGTTGGCGCTGGCGGCGCTTACGCTCATTGGCGGCGCGCTGGCCGATGCTTATGGCAAGGCGCGCATGCTGGCCGTGGGCTGCGTGGCCTTTGCCCTGGCTTCTGTGGCTTGCGCTATGGCGCCTAACGTTGAGACGCTCATCATGGCGCGGGTGTTTCAAGGCGTCGGGGCGGCGATCATGACGCCGGCCAGCTTGGCGCTGTTGGGCGCGACCTACCCTAAGCGCTTACGCAATGCAGCCATCGGGGCGTGGGCGGCCGCGTCGGCCTTGACCACCGCTGGCGGCCCGGTGCTTGGCGGTTGGCTCACGGAGACCTTCGGTTGGCAGGCGATCTTCTGGCTCAATCCGCCGCTTGCCGCGGTTGCGCTGTTGTTGATCGTCCGGTTTGCGCCGCCTGATCGACGATCACCGCGGCGGTTCGATACCGTGGGCGCTGTGGTGTTGGCTGGGGCGCTCGGCCTGTTCGCCTACGGGGTGAGCTTGCTTGGCGGCGCAGAAGGCGGGGCGGCGCACGCCCCCGTGTCGGTGGGGCTTGCCCTTATGGTGTTGGCCGGGGCGGGGATCGGGCTTGGCGCGTATGCAGTTTGGGAACTGCACACCACCCATCCGATGACGCCCATGCACGTGTTTGCCGATCGGCGCTTCGCCGGCCTCAACATCGCAACGTTGACGATCTACGCGGCTTTGTCGGTGGTGTTCTTTATCCTTCCCTTTGAGCTGGTGGAGGTGCGCGGCCTCACGGCGACCCAGGCTGGCATGGCGTTTTTGCCGTTTACGCTTGGCGTTGGCATGCTGAGCCGTGTGTTTGGGCGGATGGCTGATCGCGTGGGGGCGCGACCCTTGTTGTTGGGCGGGGCGAGCTTGAGCGTGTTGGCGTTTGGCGGACTGGCTTTAGGCGTTGATGCGGGGTTCTGGCTGGGCGTGGCGGCTCCGATGGCCATGCTGGGCGGGGCGTTCGCCATGCTCGTCGCGCCGCTGACCGCCATGGTGATGTCCAGCTTATCGGAAGCCGAGGAAGGCCTGGCCTCAGGCATGAACAACGCAGTGTCGCGCATCGCCCAGATGGCCGGTGTGGCTGCGGCTGCGGCGATACTTGCCAGCCTGGGCGGCGTGGCCGGTTACTGGGCGGCGGCTGGCCTGGCGGGTGTGACGGTGGCCGTGGTGTTCATCGCCCTGCCTGCACGGTGACCGGCTATGTTCGAGGCGTTGTCCTGCATTGCCAGGGTGATCGCCGCTTGGCTTAGGGCGTTGTGGACGGCTCAGGGTCAAAGCAGACGTTCAAGAGGCGGGCGTAGATGCGCGTGAGCGTTTCGATGTCCTGCACGAGAACGTGCTCGTCGACTTTGTGCATGGTCGCGCCGACCAGGCCGAGTTCGGCGACAGGTGCGTAGTCCTTCAAAAACCGCGCATCCGAGGAGCCGCCGCCGGTTGCCAGGTGAGGGCGCTGGCCGGTCTCGGCTTCAACGACGTTCTGCAGCATTTGCGTGAAGGGGCCCTCGGGCGTCAAAAACGCTTCTCCAGGCACGGCAATGTCGGTCTCCACCACACCGTCGAACGGCATGGTCGCTGCGACGTGCTGGGCGGTCTGTGCGATCCAAGTGGCGAGGTCGGCGCCTTTGTGGGCGACGTTGAACCGGATGTTCAGCCTGGCTGTGGCGTGGGCGGGAATCACATTGTGCGCGAGGTTGCCGACATCGATGGATGTGACCTCCAGGTTCGAAGGCTGGAAGTGGGCGACGGGTCCTTGGTCGAGGTCGCGGTCCGTTAACTGGCTCAGAATGGCGAGCAGGACGGGGATCGGATTGGCCGCTTGGTCGGGATACGCGACGTGGCCTTGGCGTCCATTCACGGTGATCACTGCGTTGCAGGAGCCGCGCCGGCCGTTCTTGATCACGTCTCCAACGCTGGTCTGGCTGGTTGGCTCACCCACGATGATCTGGTCGAAGCGCTCACCGGCTTGATGAACGGCCTCCATGAGTTTCTTGGTGCCGTTAATCGCTTCGCCTTCCTCATCGCCGGTGATGAGGAGGCTGACGGTCCCGCGTTGCGGCGCGGCCCGTGCAATGGCGGCGAGGAAGGCGGCGATGGCGGTCTTCATGTCAGCGGCGCCGCGGCCAAACAAGGCGCCGTTGCGTTCGGTGGGGGCGAAGGGCGGGCTGGTCCACGCGGCCTCGGGGCCTGGGGGAACCACGTCCGTGTGACCGGCGAAGGCGAGGTGAGGACCCGGCGCGCCCGTGCTGCGCTTGGCGAACAGGTTGTCGACGTCGCCAAAGGGGTGGCGCGTGCACACAAAGCCAAGGCTTTCTGCAGCCGCTTGGAGCACATCCAACGCACCGTCATCGGCGGGCGTGACGCTGCGGCGCGCGATCAAATCGCGGGAGAGGGCGATGGGATCGGTCAGATCAAGGAGCGTTGCTGAACCAGTCATGGACCGACTTTAGCCGCGCGAGGGCGCAACGCTAGCCCTTCTTCAGCCGCCAATGGCCATCGACGTGGATAGGTTTGCCGCCGCGCATGCGGGTGTAGCCGTGCACCCAAACGCGTTCGCCCTCCTCGATGGGTTCCAGCGG
>CAZADA010000065.1:0-17002 GCA_964483775.1 uncultured Caulobacterales bacterium | reverse complement strand
GTCAAACTTCTCACCCCACACGCCGGCAATGAGACCGAACGCCGATGTCATGACCGCAGCGACAACGGCTAAATACACCACCGCGGCTATGTTCGCCAAACCAAGGTTAGCGAAGGGAAACACGACCACAAGCCCCGCCACAGCCACCAGCAAACCACGCGTGACCCCGCCGCCGATGAAACCAAGGGCGTGCTCGGCTGGCGACAGGGGCGGCATCAAGAAGTCCACCGCGTTGCCCTGAAGCTTTGAGACAATCAGTGAAGATGACGTGTTGGCGAATCCAGCGTTGATCACCGCCATCATCACCAATCCGGGGCCCAAAAACGTGGGAAAGGACACTCCCAAGACGTCTCCGCGCGCATCGCCCCACGCCAGACTGAGCACCATCATAAACAAAAGAGTCTGCACCGCCGGCGCCAGGACAGTTTGCACCGACACCTTGAGAAACCGAAGCACCTCTTTTTTGTAGAGCGTCCATAGCCCCAACCAATTCACGAGGCCCAACTGGCGAACGCTTGGTGAATCGCTGACGTCTGCTGAGAAATTAACCATCTGTTAAGACTTAGTTGTCAAATCCGAAGTTTGAGAGGTTTTTCCACAAAGCCCTCAGGTTGTCCACAGTGCAGATTTCCACATCTAGGGTCTTGTGCAAAACGATTTACCAAGTATAGTCATAAGCAAGGGGCGCGGCTACTATATCTCGTGTAGCCGGATATGGTGAATTGTGCACAGGCGCAACATCTAGTCCGGGAGCGAGCAGGAGGCCGCCATGGCGTGGACAGAAGATCGCGTTGATACGCTCAAGAAACTTTGGGCGGAAGGTTTATCGGCGAGCCAAATCGCCAAGCAATTGGGTGGGGTGACCCGCAACGCCGTCATCGGCAAGGTGCATCGGCTGGGTCTATCAGGGCGCGCTACGCCCTCTCGCCCGCCAAGCCGGGTTGGCGGCGCAGCACGGCCTCGCCCGGCGCTTCGTTTGTCGCCCTCGGCGGCCAAACTGGTTGCGACGCCGGCGCCTCGGCCCAACGCCGCGCCCATGCGCGCAGCGCGGCTCGCCAACGCGTTGGCGAATCTGCCGTCGGTGGGGTCCAGCGAAAACACCAGCATTCTCAACCTGTCCGATCACATTTGCCGCTGGCCGATCGGCGATCCTGGTGATGAGAATTTTCGATTTTGCGGCAAAAAGTGCAAATCCGGTTCGCCGTACTGTGAAGAACACGCCCAACAGGCGTACCAGCCAACGCGCCGTCGCAAGCGCGCAACGGCCAACTCGGACGCCGCCCTCGACGCCATTGCCGCCTCGCGCAAACTGAGCTGGTAACCACGGCATGACCAGCGCCGGCCCAACACCATCCTTGGGCCGGCGGGCGCGCGATCAGTTCGCCAATACGCTCGATTGGTCTGTGTCGAGGGCGTAACCGGCTGACCGCACTGTGCGGATGGGGTCAAAAGCGTGCCCTTTGTTGAGCGCCTTTCGCAAACGCCCGACATGCACGTCGACGGTGCGCGCTTCCACATAAACGTCCGATCCCCAAACGGCGTCGAGCAGCTGCTCGCGGCTGAACACCCGCCCGGGATTCTGCATGAGGTATTCAAGCAGTCGAAATTCTGTCGGCCCCAAATGCACCTCAACGCCGCCGCGCTTAACCTTATGCGCTGCACGGTCGATCACAATGGACCCACAAGCGATCTGGTCTTCGGCCAACCCTGGTCGGATCCGGCGCAGCACCGCCCGAATGCGGGCCAAGACTTCAGACACTTTGAACGGCTTGACGACATAGTCGTCCGCGCCCGTGTCCAGCCCCCGGACCCGCTCAGCCTCATCGCCCCGCGCGGTCACCATCAAAATCGGAATGTTGGCTGAGCTCGACTTCGTGCGCAGCCGGCGACAGACCTCCAGGCCGGACACTTTCGGCAACGTCCAATCGAGCAAGACCACATCGGGCTGGCGTTCTTCGATCATGACCAGCGCCTCCTCGCCATCTCGAGCGCGGGCGGCCGAATACCCCTCATGCATCAGATTGTAATAGAGAAGCGCATAAATGTCGTCGTCGTCTTCAACGATGAGAACGTAAGGGTCCACACCACTCCCCCGTGGCCACGTGTTGCCGAGCGAACCTTCCGCCGCCCAAACCCAATCGCCCTCTAGGATCGTCCGGCCCGAATCTCACCTGCCGTGGCGCGCGACAGCTCCCCTCCCGTCGCTAGCCCGTAGACGATCTCCGCAATCTCCGTTGCGTGATCACCAACGCGCTCCATGTTTTTGGCCACGAACAACAGATTTGTGCATGGCCCGGTGAGACGCGGGTCATCCCCTATGACGACGACCAGATCCTTGAACAGACTATCGTACGCGTCGTCAACATCATCATCGCGCCGCCAGGCCTCAAAAGCAGCCTCAGCATCACATTTTGCGTGGGCGTCCAAAGCGACTTTCAGATGCCCAACAACCTGGCGGCCCATCCGTTCGACACCCCGCGTGAGCACAAGCGGATCGGCCGCATTCAGCTCAACCGCCCGGCGCGCAACGTTACACGCCAGCTCGCCGATGCGCGCCAAATGCGCGGAGATTTTCAGTGTACTGACCAAGTGGAGCACATCTTGCGCAAGCGGCCGCCATACGGCGATAAGTCGCACGACCGTCGCTTCCAGATCGCGGCGCATACCGTCCATCTGTTCGTGCCGCGCAACCACGTCTTGAGCCATCGGCGTGTCACGCCGCACCACAGAGTCGAGCGCCGCAGCGCAAAGGCTTTCGGCAAGCCCACCCATCCGCGCCAAGTCGTCAGCGACAAGTTCACGCTCATGTTCAAAAGACCGGGCCCCACGCCCAGTGGGGTTCACACGCTGTTGCGGCCGACCCACAGGTCCCCTCATCCGAACTCACCTCGCACATAAGAACGGGTCAGTTCGTTCTGGGGTTGGTCAAAGACACGATCCGTGTCGCCAAATTCCATGATCTTTCCCAAGTTAAAAAACGCTGTCTTCTGGGACACGCGCCGAGCCTGATGCATCGAATGCGTTACAATGATGATGCAATAGTTTCGTCGCAGTTCGCCAATCAGGTCTTCAATTTTTTTTGTCGCAATCGGATCAAGCGCCGACGCGGGTTCGTCCATCAAGATAATCTCAGGTTGGGCGGCGATAGCCCGAGCAATGCACAGCCTCTGTTGTTGGCCGCCCGACAAACCTGTGCCGGGTTGGCGCAAACGGTCTTTGACTTCGTCCCACAACGCAGCCCGCTTAAGACTGGTCTCCACAATCTCGTCCAACTCGCCGCCATGGGCGGCCATGCCATGAATGCGCGGTCCATACGCCACATTGTCATAAATCGACTTGGGAAATGGATTGGGCTTTTGAAACACCATACCCACCCGCGCACGCAGTTGGACCGGATCAACATTGCGGTCATTGACGTTCTGGCCATCGATCAGGACTTCACCTTCGACCCGCGCATTCTCGATGGTGTCGTTCATCCGATTGATACAGCGCAAGAAGGTGGACTTACCGCAGCCCGACGGCCCGATCAGCGCCGTGACAGCACGATCAGGCATGGCCGCAGAACACTCAAACAAAGCCTGCTTGTCGCCGTAAAACACGCTGACATTGCGGGCGTCGACCTTCACATTCCCCACCGCCGCCGCTTGTGCTGGTTTCACATCAACCGCCATCACCATCTCCGTTCAAAACGCCGGCGCAGCAGGATCGCGGTGAGATTCAAAACAATCATCACTGACAACAGCACCAAGATCGCGGCCGCTGTGAGCTGTACGAACCCTTTCTCGGCAAGACCCGACCACAAAAACACTTGCGCGGGCAGCGTTGTGGCCGGATCGCTCACGCCCATGGGCGGATCGGCGACGGCTGCGACCATGCCGATCATGATCAACGGCGCGGTCTCACCCAGCGCTTGGGACAACCCGATGATCGAGCCGGTCATGATGCCTGGACCGGCCAACGGCAAAACATGATGAAACACGGTCTGCATCGGCGAGGCGCCCACGGCCAGTGCGCCCTGGCGAATGGAATGGGGCACCGCCCGTAACGACGCCCGTGTCGCAATGATGATGGTCGGCAGCGTCATCAAAGCCAACACGGTCCCGCCCACCAACGGCCAGCCGCGCGACAAATTGCCAAACAACCCATTGTAGAGGGGAATCACGATCGCCAATCCGAGCAAGCCGAAAATGATCGACGGCACAGCGGCCAAATTGTTGATGTTCACCTCAATGATGTCAGTGAAACGGTTCTTGGGCGCAAACTCCTCAAGGTAGATCGCGGCTCCAACACCCAACGGCACCGCCAGCGCCATGGTGACGATCATGGTGAACACCGAACCCAACAGCGCGCCCAAAATGCCGGCGAACTCCGGCTCGTTGCTGTGCGAACGGGTAAAAAACGCATCGTTGAACCCTTCAGAGATCTGCCCGCGCGCCTCAAGAGCCTCGGTCCAGGCGATCAAGACATCGGGCGCTGGCCCGGTCGCCTCGGGTTGGTCCAGCGCGCGCCAAGACCAAGCGCCCGCCTCAACGGGTTCATCGCTTTCAAGGCGCACCAAAACGCGACCCTCAGCTCGGTCCGCCTCCAGCGCGGTCAGTTTGATGATCCCAGAATGGGCGTAAACAAACACACTGGGCATCGCCTCATCGAGCCGTGTGACCCCGCCGGTCGACGTGAGCTTGCTGCGCCATCGTTGCGCGCGCGTTTCCGCCGTTAAGGCCTCGCCCTGACGGTAAGCCGCCCGCCGGGCCAGCTCTTCGTTATCGGGATCGCGCGCCAGCTCCGCCTCGGTCTGCTCGGCCGCAGCCGCCATGTCCCGCGCCCGCGCGTCCTGTTCTGCAAGATCACGCTCAATCACCTGGCGCAATTGCGCTAGGGGTTCGCGAAAATCAGCCTGGGTCGACACCAGCTCCACCGAACCGGACACCGCGCTCACGCTGAGCGCCCCCTGCCCAAGCCGCCGCGCGTCGTCGGGCAGGGCTTTAAGGTACGCGCCAAGCTCAAACGCCAGCGGAAAGGTCAGCTCCTCGGTGGTTCCCAACACCGCGGGGTCTTCGAGCACCCGATCCATAATCACCAGCAGGTCGGATAGGGGCGCGGTGAGGTTGGCGCTGAACTGTCGGTCGCTGCGGGCCGTGCCTGGAAACGCCTCCAGCACCGCGCGCTGCAAGACGGGTCGATACTCGCCTTGACGAAGCGCATCCTCGATCGCTGCAGCGCGCACGTCCTCGCTGGCGTGCTCGGCGTTGACCGCCTCGGCGTAATTGCCTCGCTCGTCAATGATGGTCTCATCAAACGTGATTGGCAGCGTGACCCTGTGCACCGTGAAGGCGCCAAACGCGCTGCCCAGAATGGACACCAACAGCACAACCAAAGCGGTCGTCGCGATGGCGAGCGCCGCCACGCCATAGGCGCGGAACCGCCATTCCGCGCGACGCCGGCGCCGTAATCGGCGCGCGCTCGTATCGGATGCCGCCGCGCTACTCATACTTTTCCCGGTACCGCCGCACGATGGTCAGTGCGATGATGTTCATGATCAAAGTGAGGGTGAACAGCACCAAGCCCAACGCGAAAGCAGACAAGGTCTTCGCCCCGCTAAACTCCTGATCCCCTGTAAAAAACTTGGTGATCTGGACCGTGATCGTCGTCAGGCTGTCAAGCGGGTTGGGCGACAGGTTCGCCGCTTGGCCCGCCGCCATCACGACGATCATGGTTTCCCCAACCGCCCGAGAAATCGCGAGCAAGAGCGCCGCCATCACCCCTGGCAGCGCCGCCGGCAAGATCACCTGGCGCACCATTTCCGACTTGGTGGCCCCCAGCGCCAAGGCGCCGTCGCGCAAAGACTGCGGCGCTGCGTTGATCACATCGTCCGACAGGGACGAGACAAAGGGGATGATCATCACCCCCATGACCAGACCGGCCGCCAGCGCGGACTGATTACGCGCATCCAATCCGGCCAGTTCAGCGAGCTCGCGAATGAACGGCCCCACGGTCAGCAGCGCGAAGAATCCATAAACAACCGTAGGAATGCCCGCCAGCACCTCCAAAATCGGCTTGAACCACGCGCGCGTGCGCGGCCCTGCGTACTCAGACAGATAGATCGCCGAATAAATCCCGATCGGCGCAGCCACCAGCATGGCGATCAAGGTGATGTAAAGCGTGCCATAAATCAGCGGGATCATGCCGAACGCGCCGGTCTGGCCGACCTGGCCTTCGCGCACCGCCTCTTGCGGGCTCCATTGCAAGCCAAAGAAGAATTCTTGCGCCGGCACCCGGGTCTCCCACGCCCAAACGCGCCACCAATCGCTCGGCAACTGAAAGAAGAACCGCAGGGTTTCGCCCAAAAGGGAGGCGACAATCCCAAACGTCGTCAGCACAGCGACCGCGGAGGCCCCGAGCAGCAGGCGTTTCACCGCCGCTTCCACCCGCTCGCGAGCACGGAAATCCGCCGCAACGCGTCCGCGCGCCCAGACCATGAGAACGAACGACAACCCCATGGCCAAGCCGGCCACCAGCGAACGCAGCCAAAAGTGCGTGCTCTCGAACACGCGACCCGCCGCAACGATGGCCGGTTCCACAGATTGGGGGCTGACCTCTCCGGCGGCCACACGCTCAACCTCTCGCCAAAGGTCGCGCAACTCCGCGGGCGAAAGCTCGCCAAACCGATCGGTCAATTCCTTTGTGGCCGCCGAGTGCGCGGCCAAACCGGCGGCGATAACGCCCAAGCCGAACACCACAACCAGGGCCGGCAACGCCGCCCACATCGCCACGTAAAGACCATGCTGGGTGGGCAAAGACGACGCCGTCGCAAGCCGGCTCGCCGCCTGGCGCGACACAATCGCCCGCCGGCGCCCCGACACAAATCCCCACACGGTGAGGCACGCCACCACCACCGTCGCAAGACCAAGTATGGGCGCATCAGGCCAAGCCACTGGCGGCGCCTCCTCTCCGTCACGTCCGAAATGATCAATCCGCGGAATACGCTAAGCTGGCTCGATTACACCTTGATGACAGTGATGAACATCCAATTCGACAGCCATCAGCGCTGGAGCATTTCGTCTGTAAACGGATAAGCGCCTACCGAGACCGCGGCGCCAGGATGGTAAAGGTGGTGCCTTCCCCTTCCTGGCTCGCCACCAGCAAGCCGCCGCGATGCCGATTGAGGATGTGCTTGGAAATCGCGAGACCTAGGCCCGTGCCGGTTTTGGCCGCCGCGTCCTCCGCCCTCACGCGGAAAAATCGCTCGCCGAGCCGCGGCAAATGCCGCCGCGCAATGCCCGGTCCGTTGTCGGCGACGCTCAGCCAGCCGAACCCCTCAGCGGTCAACGGCGGAGGCAACACGGCAAACCGAGCCTCCAACGGCCCGGCCGTCAAATCGGCGGCCTCGACCGCCTCTCGATCATGACCGACCCCCACGCGAATGCGCACGCGCGCATGACGCTGGCTGTACTTGATCGCGTTTTCAACAAGGTTCTGCGCCACCTGAAGCAGCTCATCGCGCGCCCCATCCACCTCCGCAGGCTCAGCGCCAGCCTCGACGGTCACAACGACCCCAGCCTCATCGGCCAACGGCGCCAGCGCGCCCGCCACCTCTTCAGCGATCGCCCGCAGGCTGGCCACCCCCGTCGGTGGAACATGCTCGTATTGCTCAATCCGACTGAGCGACAACAGGTCATCGATCAACGAACGCATACGCGCGGTTTGCGATTCCATGATCGACAAAAACTTGTCGTGCGCTTTGGGGTCCGAGCGCGCCGGGCCGCGCAGTGTCTCGATGAACCCGGCCAACGAGGTCAGCGGCGTCCGCAACTCATGGCTGGCGTTCGCAAGAAAGTCCAATCGCAACCGCTCGGCCCGCTTGAGCGCGGTTTCATCGTGCAGAACCAAAATCACCGCCCCGCCCATGCCCGGCGGCGCATCATCCTCGGTTTCAAGGGGGGCGACGAAGGCGCGCAAATGCTCCTCGCGCGGTGTGAGCGCCATAAACGGCACATCCCGAGCCGCCCCGCCCGCCTCGCAGGCCGCCACGGCGTCAAGCAAGTCCGGTTCGCGGACAATGCTGGACAACAACATGCCCTCACCGTCGAGTCCAAAGCGGAAGCGCGCCGCCCGGTTGGCCGACTGCACCCGTCCGCCGCGGCCCAGCACCAGCACCGGCTCGGGCAACACTTGAATCATGGCCTCGCCCATCGCGCCGCTGTGCGCGTCCTCATCGGCGCGGCGTTGCGGCGCACCGCCGCCCTCCCACCGCCACACCACCGCTGTCGCGACGCCCACCCATACCGCCGTCGCCAGACCAATGCCGGCCAAGGCCGGCCAAGCCGCCCCAGCCAAACCGGCCAAGATCAGGATGGTGAGCGCACCCAGCACGATCGCCACGGCGAAGCGCGCCAGCCGGCTCTGATCCAAGTCCTGTGTGTCGGGCGTATGAGACATGAGAATCACCTGGCCGGATTCGCTGCCAAAGCCGGCGCCGCTGGGTGTCCATACCGTGATTGGTGGTTCAGGTGCACGTGCCCAGATACCTTGTCATCATTGAGAAAAGCTCCAACGGGGTCCAAATTCTTACTGTTTTTCAATAAATTTTATGATGACGGAATGCTAGAGTTGGTTAGGTTCAGCTCGCCGATCCGGCGTTTGAGGGGTTTGAGGTTTGTAATGCTGCGAAGATTTGTCATGGCGACGGCAGGGCTGGCAGTGGCGGGATGTTCCAGTCTGCCTGGTTCTGGAACCATTGGAGAGTTGAATGTCTTTCGCGGCAAGGCCGACGGTCCTGGGCGATGGGCGTCCGGCGATGTCCCAAGCGCGCCGCCCCAAGGCGACTGGGTCAGTGAGTTCAACGACGAAACCCTCGAGCTTCTGATCGCTGAGGCGATCCAAAACAACTATGATCTGGCCGCATCCGCCGCTCGGTTCGAACAGGCCCGCGCCGCCTTGCGCCAAACACGAGCCGGCCTGCTGCCCTCGCTTGATGCGCGCGTCGACCGCAGCCAGAACGAGTTCATTTCAAACCAAGAATTGACCGATTTCAACGGCGACGGCGTGGTCGACCAAAATGACGTCGATGTGGCCTCAAACCAGGGGATCAGCACCGGCATCAGCGTCATCGAATCCAACAATGCGGGTCTATCGTTGGCCGCCACATGGGAGGCCGACGTCTGGGGCCGCCTTCGCGCTTCCACCAAGGCCGCAGCCCAAGACGCCATCGCCGCCGAAGCCAATTTGGCCGACGCTCGGCTTTCGCTCGCCGGTTCCGTCGCCAGGGCGTGGTTCGATCTTATTCAGGCACGCCAGTTGACAGCGCTTGCCGAGGACGAGGTTCAATCCCAAGACCGCTCACTCGAACTGACCGAGCGGCGCTTCAACGCCGGCATCGCCGCCCCGTTGGATGTGCGCCTGGCGCGCTCGGCCTTGGCGTCAAGCCAAGCAAGCCTGATCCAACAACGCAATGGTGAGCGGGCGGCCGCGCGAACGCTGGAAGTGCTCTTGGGGCGCTACCCGCAATCGGAAATCAATGGCGGCGCCAGCTTGCCTGTGCTGCTCGAGCTGACCGGCGCGGGCGCCCCAGGCGATGTGCTCACGCGCCGTCCCGATGTGCGCGCCGCCGAAGCGTCGCTGGAAGCGGCCGGGCTGCGCACCGAAGCCGCGCGCAAGGCGCTGTTGCCCAGCCTGAGCCTTCAAGCCTCCTATGGCACCGATGGTGATGATTTCTCCGAGGCGTTCGATCCCGATTTCCTGGTGACCCAGCTTGCCGGGTCGTTGCTGCAACCAGTGTTCCGAGGAGGCGCCCTGCGCGCCGACGTCGATCGCAACCGAGAGATCGCCCGCGAGCGCCTGGCCACGTATGCAGCGACGACCTTGGCGGCGTTCGCCGAAGCCGAAAACGCGCTCGACGCCGAAACCGCCCTCGCCGCCCAAGAAAACGCTCTCGCCCTAGCCGTCCGCGAAGCCGAAGCCGCCGAGGAGCTGGCCGAGCGCGAATATGGGCGCGGCGTGGGAACCATTTTTGAACTGTTGGACGCGCAACGTCGACGGATCTCGGCCGAGCGAGCCCTGATCAATGTGCGAAGGGACCGCGTGGTCAACCGCGTCAACCTCTACATCGCCATTGGCGGCGACTTCGACAGTGTGACCGCCCTTGAGCCCACACCACAACCGACCCAGGAGGGCGCCCTATGAGTTCCATTTTCACCAGCTCGCGGATCGCCCGAATTGCATTCTTCGGCATCATCCCACTTGTCGTCATCTCCGCGGTCGCCTCCGCGATGATTGCAACCATGGCCGCCAACCGCCCCGAAGCCGAACGCGACGACGACCGCGAAAAGGGGCTGGCGGTGTTCGCGGTTCAAGCTGAGCGGAGCGATGTCACGCTTAACGTTACGGTGCAGGGCGAAACCCGGCCGCGCGAGCAAATCAACGTCGTCCCGCAGGTCGCCGGAAGCATCGTGTACGTCTCACCGAACCTGGTGAACGGCGGCGTCGTGGCCGAAGGCGAGACGCTGATACGCATCAACGACGCTGACTATCGCCTGGCTGTGACCCGCGCCCAAGCTCAGATCTCAAACGCCGAGAGCGGCCTGGAACGCGCCGTGGCCCAGGCAGATGTTGAACTGGCCGAGCGCCGGCAGATCGATCCCAATGCTCAGCTGCCTCCGGTGGTTGTGGCTGACGTGAATGACGCGCGCGCGCAGTTGGCGGCCGCTCGCGCCTCGCTCGCCGAAGCGGAACTCGCCTTGGAGCGGACGGAAATCAAGGCGCCGTTCAACGGCCGTGTCGAAAACACCAATGTGGGTCGCGGCCAATATGTGACGCCAGGCAGCGGCGGCGGCTTCGCCACCATCTATTCAACCGATGTGGTTGAGGTCCCCTTGGGCCTCACCGACCAGGAGCTCGCATTGGTCGGCATTCCCATCAACTTTTCGGTCGATACATATGCAGAGGGTTTCCCCATCACATTGACCGGTCGCGCCGGAGGCGTCGATCGCCAGTGGCGAGGCCGGGTGATGCGCACGGACGCACAGATTGATGCGCGCAGCCGCCGCATCTTTGTGATCGCCGAAGTGCAAGATCCCTTCGGCCAGGGCGCCAGCGACGGCGTGCCGCTCCCTGTGGGCTTGTTCGTGAGCGCACGGATCGACGGGCGGACCATCGAAGATGCGATTGCTTTGCCGCGCGCCACTTTGCGCGCTGATAATCAGATGTACATCGCCAATCAAGATGGCACCATGGCGATCCGCGACGTGGAAGTCGCAAGTACGGACCGCGATTTTGCCTATATTGTGGGCGGCGTCGAACCTGAAGAGTACGTGATCTATTCTTCGGTGCTGTCGGCAACTGACGGCATGCGCGTCGACGTCTACGACGATCTGGGGGAGCTCCTGTTCCCCTTGCCCGGCGAGCAAGATGACGACACCGATACGCAAGGCGATACGTCGGCGTCGGGCGAGTGTGTCTGCCCCCCCGATAGCGAAGCCGCGCGCACCGGCGACGACAGCGATACCACCATGGCCGACGTGGCTGGCCCGGACGGAGAAGGTGAATGAGCGATCACGAACACGCATCACCCGGGCGCGCCCCACGGCCCACGCCTGATTACAGCCAGGGTGGCGGCGGCGTCATTGGCTGGTGGGCCCGCAACTCTGTGGCCGCCAATCTGCTGATGGTCATCGCGATTGTCGGCGGCTTCATCGGTTACATGCAGATGGAGCGACTGGTGTTCCCGTCCGCTGCACAGAACGTCGTCACCATCGACGCGTTCTGGCAAGGCGCCTCGCCCCAAGAGCTTGAAGAACAAATCCTAGTGCGGGTCGAAGAAGCCGTCGCCGATTTGGAAGGCATTGTCGAGATCACAGCCCGAGCGTCGGAAAACTCGGGCTTTGTGCGCATTGAAGCCAATCGCTCCATCGACATGCAGCGTTTCGTCAACGACGTGAAACTGCGCGTGGATGCGATCAACAATCTGCCTCCGGCCGCCGAACGCCTCGTTGTTCGCCAGAACCTTAACGAAAACTGGTTCATGGGCATGGCGCTCCATGGCGACATCGACTTGGTTGAACTGAAACGGCTCGCCGATGAAATCCGCGATGAGGTGTCCGAAGAGGTCTATGGCGCCTCACGCGCCATCGTATCGGCCACCTTGGGCGAAGAAGTCTCCATCGAGATTTCCGACGAAAAACTGCGCGAGTTTGGCCTGACTTTCGATGAAGTCGCGAACGCGATCCGCGCCGAGTCCGTGAATGTTGGCGGCGGCTCAGTTCGTACTGAGTCTGGCAATGTGAGTGTAGCGGTCCGCAACCAAGCCAACACGGCGGAAGACTTCGAAAACATTATCGTTCGCCAAACCGAAGACAGCGCGACGCTTTATGTTCGCGACATCGGCACGGTCAACGACGGGTTCGTCGACGCCAACTTTGAAGCCACGTTCAACGGCGAGCCCATGGCGATCATCGCCCTTCGCTCGCTTGAGAACGATATGAACGTGGTGCGTACCCAGCGAGAACTTAAAGAGTACATCGAGAGTAAACAGGCCGAGTTGCAAAACAAAGGCGTTACGCTCACCTTGTGGTGGGACGACTCAGAAGCGTTCTTCGCTCGTACCAAGACCGTGCTGAACAGCGCGGCCATCGGTTTGATGCTTGTCACGCTCGTATTGATCTTGTTCTTGCGTCCGATCGTTGCATTCTGGACCGGCGTCGGCATCGCCACGGCCTTCTTCGGAGCGGTCGCAATTCTACCGCTCATGGGCGTGTCGCTGAACATGCTCTCACTGTTTGCGTTTCTGCTTGTGATCGGGATCGTGGTCGACGACGCCATCATTGTTGGCGAAAACATTCATAATCGGGTCGAACGCGGCGAACGCGGCGTGACGGCGTCGATCATCGGCACCCAATTGGTGGCCAAACCGGTCGTCTTCGCCGTGCTCACCACCATGATGGCGTTCGCCCCGTGGATGATGCTCACGGGTCCTGAGGTGCAGTTCACACGCCAAATCTCGCTGGTGGTGATCGCCGCGTTGTCATTCTCCTTGATCGAGAGCCTTTTGATCCTGCCGAATCACTTGGCGCACCTGAAACCACAACGGACCGACGGTCCGTTTGGCGGACTGATCCGCTTTCAGCAGCGCTTTGCGAACGCGCTCATGAGCTTCGCCCACAAGGTCTACCGCCCGTTGGTGACCAGAGCGATCCAGGCGCGCTACGCCACTGTAGCGCTGTTTATCGCGATCTTCGTGGTGTCGATCGCGACGCTGAGCATGGGCTTTGTCCGATCGAGTTTCCTCCCGGACGTGGAGCAAGACTTCATCTTCGTTCAGATCGAAATGGCCGATGGCACGCCCTATTCGCGGATCATGGAGATCAAGGATCAGCTTGTGCGCGCCGAGGAGGAGTTCATGGAGGACATGAATGCGCGCTATCCTGATCAACCAATCGTCCAGGCCACTTCAGCGTTCTCGTTTGACGATGGCATCCAAGCTTGGATCAGTCTCCATCCCGCCGAAGACCGCCCCCAGGGCATATCAACAAAGGACATTTCCGAGCGACTGAGAGAACTCTTGGGGCCGATTCCAGATGCTGAGGAAGTCAACTTCATCTCCAATTTCAACAATAATCAGTCACGGATCGTGATTGTCCTGCAGTCCGACAATTTGGAGCAACTCCGCGCTGCCGCTGGTGACGTGAAGACTTACTTATCCAGTTTCGATACTGTGTTTGACGTACGTGACAGCTTGCAGTCAGCGGCTGACGAGGCCCAGCTCCAGCTCCTGCCAGGCGCCCGCTCATTGGACCTGGATGAGGCCGAGGTCAGCCGACAACTCTTCCAGGCCTTCAACGGGGCCGAGGCCCAACGTCTCCCACGCAATGGCGAAGACGTCCGTGTTGTCGTGCGCCTGTCAAAGTCCGAACGGGAATCGTTAGAAACGCTGGAGACGTTCCGCTTGCGTCTGAACGATGGCCGCGAGGTGCCGCTCGCCGCGGTCGCCGACGTGGACTTTGGTGAAGGCATCAGCAGCGTTCAGCGCCGCAATCGCTCCCGCTCCCTCATCGTCACCGCCGATGTTGCCGAGGGTGGGCAAGGCGCCATCTACCAAGATCTTGGGTCAAACTACTTCCCACAGTTTGACGCCAGGTTCAGCGATGTGACTCGCATCGAAGGCGGCGACAGAGAAGATCAGCAGAACTTCGTCAATGAACTGTTTATCCTATCGCTGATCGTATTGGCGGCTATGTACTTCCTCTTGGCGATTGCATTCCGCGCAATCTTCCAACCCCTACTCGTGATGATAGCTATACCATTCTGTTTGATTGGAGCCATTGTTGGCAGCTTGGTCTTCAACACGGCGTTCGGACTGTTTTCCTTCTTTGGAATCGTCGCAGCTGCGGGCGTGGTCATCAACGATAACTTGGTGCTTATTGACTACGTGAACCGACTGCGAAGAGAAGGCATGAGCGCCTTTAATGCGCTGATTGAAGCCGGCGTGGCGCGCTTCCGCCCGATTTTGCTGACTTCGGTCACAACCTTCCTCGGCATCCTGCCCATGATGGCTGAGCGCTCCACCCAAGCGCAGTTCCTCCAGCCCATGGTCGTGGCGTTGGGCTTCGCGGTGGTCTTCGCGCTGTTTCTGACGCTGTTCTTGGTGCCGGCATTGTACGCGGTCGGCTCGGATATTGGCCGTTATGTCAAGTGGATGTGGGGCGGCAAACGCTTTGTGCTGATCGGCAGGAACGAGCCGAGCCCAGCGCCGGCCCCGGTCACCGACGATGGCGTCACCGACGATGGCGGCGCGGCAGGAGCCCGTCCGCTGCCAGCCGAGTAAACACCGCCACCCCGGGGCTGACGCCAGTCCCGGGGTGAGGCGCCCTTAGCGCCTCCCAACCGTGCGCCAACCGCTTGCCGCATGAGCGGCGAATCGATAACGAGCGGGCCCAAAGACCTCTTTCAGCATGCGCATGGGACCCGCCCTTGACCTCACTTCACCCCACCGACGCGGCCGCCATCGCAGCGGCTCGCCGCGTCATCGCCACTGAAATCGCCGGACTGGAAGCGTTAGCCGCCGGCATTGGCCCAACCTTTGCCGCCGCCGTCGCCGCGTGCGACGCCGTGCCCGGCCGCCTGATCATCGCTGGCGTCGGCAAGAGCGGCCATGTCGCGCGCAAGATCGCCGCAACGCTGGCGTCCACGGGCGCGCCTGCGCAGTTTGTCCATCCAACCGAAGCGAGCCATGGCGATTTGGGCATGATCACGCCCGACGACGCGGTGATCGCCTTGTCGAAATCGGGCAAGACCGCCGAGTTCGCCGATCTCATCGCCTACACCCGCCGCTTCGCGGTCCCGCTGATCGCCATCACTGCCGGCGACAACAGCCAACTGGCCTCAGCCGCAGACATCGTGCTGCGCCTGCCTGACGCCGCCGAAGCCTGCGCAGAGACCGGGGCGCCAACCACATCGACGACGTTACAAATCGCGCTGGGCGACGCGCTCGCCGTCGCACTGCTCGAGCGCCGCGGCTTTTCCGCCGATGATTTTCGCCGCTTCCATCCCGGCGGCGCGCTCGGCGCGGCCCTGGCCCGAGTTGGAGACCTGATGCACACCGGCGAGGCCCTGCCGCTCGCCCAGCCCAACAGTCCCATGAGCGAAGCGCTCGTCGAGATGTCCGCCAAGGGGTTTGGCTGCGTCGGCGTGGTCGACGACGCCGGTGCGTTGGTCGGTGTGATCACCGATGGCGATTTGCGCCGCCACATGGGCCCAGATTTGCTGACGCGCGAGGCGCATGCAGTCATGACGGCCCAGCCGCGTACGGTCCACCCCAACGATCTTGCCGCCACAGCCTTACGCGCTATGACCGCAGGCGATGTGAAGATCACCGTGTTGTTCGCCGTTGATGAAACCCGCGCCCCCCAAGGCGTGCTTCATCTCCACGACTGTCTACGCGCCGGGCTGGCTTAGCGACGCCGACAGTGCGCCGCGCCCGTTGCGCCAAGAGCGCGGGTCATGCGCTGCTCAGTTCGCGTTGGGAGGGCCGGCCGGCGCTGGAAAGCCAAGCCCGCCAACGTCCCATCCAGTGTTCGCACGCGGCCATCCGACCACGGCATCGGTAACGCCGCCGCGTCGCCGTCAGCGTCATCCAGGGCGATCGAGCCCGATCGCACGGTGTCCAGAAACGCCACACGGATGAGATTGCCACCCTCGCCCGCCGCTAAGCCACGCGAACTCAAGCACATAGCCGCGCAGTCTCAGAGATTGCCCCCATCGCCAACTCGCAAACCCATCAGTCTACGGAGCGCGAACCACGCTGGGCGAATGCGCGCCCTCGGTGGTTTCCAGCCATCCCGCCAGCTCCCGGCGCACGAGGGTTTCGAGCATATCCAGGCCAATCTCGGTGTCATTCAAACACGCCAGCGCCGCAAACGCCTCCCCGCCCGCCTCGCGAAACGCGTGTGCACTTTCGATCGCGATTTCCTCAAGGGTCTCGACGCAATCGGAGATAAAGCCGGGCATGGTCACCGCAACGCGGCTAACGCCATTCTGGGGAAGGGCTTCAAGCGTATCATCCGTATACGGTTGAAGCCATTCGGCTGGTCCAAACCGCGACTGGAACGTGACGCGGATGCGCCCGACCGGCCAGCCGAGACGTTCCCCGACCAACCGCGCGGTCTTGGCGCACTGGCAATGGTAGGGATCCCCCTTCATCAGGTACGATTTGGGCAAGCCGTGAAACGACATGACGACGACCTGAGGCTCAAAGTCGAGCGCGTCCAGCTGCGCCGATAACGTTGTCGCCAAAGCCTCGATATGACTGGGATCGTCGTAAAACGGCGGAAGCGTGCGCACCGCGGGCTGCCAACGCATGGAACGCAAGGCGGCAAATGCTTTATCGTTGGCCGTCGCAGTCGTCGTCGCCGAGTATTGCGGGTAAAGCGGGGCCAACAAGATCCGCTCACATCCTTGGGCTTGGAGCGCTTCGAGCCGGCTGGCGATGCTGGGGTTGCCGTAGCGCATCGCC
>CAZADA010000064.1:0-17121 GCA_964483775.1 uncultured Caulobacterales bacterium | reverse complement strand
TTACGCTGCCGGTCGCCCCGGTGTGACCGGATTGTGGCAAGTTAGCGGACGCAGCGACATAGACTATGCTGAGCGCGTCCAGCTGGACGTGAAGTACGCAAAGTCGAGCTCCTTGATGACCGATATGGGCATCATGTTCATGACCCTACCCGCCGTTCTGTTCTCACGCGGGGCCTACTGACCTTTCTCACACAAGCCTAAGGGGGCGGCCATGCGTGGTCACACGCCGCCCCGTTTCGCCGCTCGGCCGAGCTGATAGCGGCTGCCTCCGTTGGGCTCCCCGTTGGCTATGCGGGGTGTTCGGCCGCCTCGGCCTGGTTCAACCGCTCAGAGCGTTGAGATAGGGCGTGTTGGTACACATCGACGAGGGCTGCACTGTGGCCCGCCAGCGATAGGTCTTGGCGCTTAGCGTCGTTCAATGCGCCGTCAGACAGCGTGCGCACGGTTGTATCGTCCATCACGCGCTCAAGTGCAGCGCTGAGCGCTTCGCGGTCGCCGCGCGGCGTGACAAATCCGTTGACGCCGTCTTGAATGAACGCGCCCGCCCCGACCGCGTCGGATACGATCACCGGCACCCCAAGCGACAATGCCTCCATGACGATCAATCCAAAGGTCTCGTTCCAAAGCGAGGGTAACACGACGGCGCGGGCGGCTCGGATCGCGTCGGCCACGGTGTCCTTGTCGCCCCAGGGCAGATAACGGTGCTCTGGATAGGCGGCCTTCAACTCAGGGCCGGCTGGGCCATCGCCGAGAAAAGCGCACGGGGCGCTGACGGCCCGGGCGGCTTCGGCCAAGGTCCACACGCCCTTCTCCGGGGTCAGACGTCCGGCGAACAAGACATGTTCATTCAACCACGGGTTTGCGACGTCGCCCGGCAGCGGCGATACGGGGTTCCACACCGTAAGATGACTGGCGTGGGGCGGGCTTAAATCTTCTGCCAAAGCGCGCGCGGTTTCGCTCACATGAACGAAGGTCAAGTCGGTCGTTTTGGCGAGCTCTCGCATGAGACGGCGGTGGCGCAACAACCGTACGGCCTTGTGCGCGCGCGAACGGCTGTCGCAATCACTGGCGATGCACCGGACGGACATGGGTTTGAGCGCGCACGGCGCTTGCCGCTTAAAGTGGTAGTATGCCCCATTTGGGCACACGGGAAAGTAGTCGTGCAACGTCACCAACACCGGAGCCCCTAACGCGCGCGCGGCCCCAAAAGTTGCGGGACTGAGGGCTTTGGACCATTGGTGGATATGGATCACCGTGTCGGGCGTGATGCGTTGGCTCAAGGCGGCCTGCAGTCCAGCGTGCGCAGCCGTGTTCCACACAGCCGAGCTGGCGGCCGCGATGGGATTGTTGACATCCCAAACTTCGGTAAGCCCAATGTCGGCGAGGGTGATGGACGGGCGATGCAGCGCCTCGTCAACCGGATTGACGCCGTAGGCGAAGGTGACCTGGACGCCGCGTTCGGCGAGCGCAACAGCGGAATCGATGGCGACTTTGGGCGCGCCGCCAGTGATATGGCCAAAGTCGGAAACAAGGATGACATGCATGGTACTGGCGCGCCGTTTGCGTTGTTGTCAGCTGATCCAACGGTCGCCGCACTTCGGAGGACACAGCCTTGAGCCCGACTGAGACTTCACCGCTGGTAAGCGTGATCACTGTGTGCTGGAACGCTGCACAAACCATTCCACGCACGATTGATAGCGTACAGCGCCAAACATATCCAAACATTGAACACGTCATTGTGGACGGCGGCTCAACGGACGGCACGCTGGAGTTTGTGCGTTCCCGGCTCAGGCCCCAGGATCAACTGCATTCCGAACCCGATGAAGGGATTTCCGACGCGCTGAACAAAGGCGTCGCCCGCACCAGGGGTGAGTTTTTCCAGTTTCTGCACGCCGATGACGCCATGCCGCCGGACTTCATCGCTCGGGCCGTTGAATGTCTCGTCGAGGGACAAGCGCCTTTTGTTTATGGCGATTTGGTCATGGAGGCCGGTGGACGCGAAGTGTTTCACCATGTGGGCGAGCCCGACTACGCCCGCATCATCCCTCGGCGCATGCCCAATTTGAACCACCCGACCTGTGTGCACCGTCGACGGATGTTTGACGCCGTGGGCCCGTTTGACCTCTCGCTGAAATGCGCCATGGACTATGAGTGGTTTCTGCGCGCGGCTCAGAAAGGCCTTTACGGTCAATACGTACCAGGGCTGCAAGCGTTCATGAGCATTGAGGGCGTGTCCAACCAACGCTTTCGCCGCACGCTCAAAGAGGTCCGCGCCATCACCATTCAGCATGGGCGCGCGCCCGTCGTGGCTTGGTCGGAATGGGGTTTGCGGCTTGCCAAGAGCACGGTTGGCCGCGGCGTGCGCGCTGTCGGCGGCGATTTGTACTACAAGATGCGAGGTTGGGTTAATCCAGCCGTGAAGGCATAGTCAGCCCGCTGGGTATGGGCGCGGGCGCTGTTGGCATCTGCTCAGATCGCCTCTGACGCGGGACCAAGCTCATGGCGATGGCCGCGCCGACCCACATCCACAAATTGTCCGCCTGCAGCTCGCCGGAAGAGACCGACATGCCGACGAGTTGCCCGCCAAGCGCGGTCGCGACCGCCCAGTGCATGCCGACCCGCCCGGCTGGCCCCATTGGGCCTGAGCGTAGACAGCGTAGCGCCACGGCGGCGAGGAAATAGACAAACAATCCGGTGCCGATGATCCCAACGCCGGAAACCAAAGCCAGCATCACCGAACTGGCGCGATGGTTACCCAGCCCGACGCCGAGCCCGTAGGTCTCTGCAAAAATCTGGATCGCGAGAATGTTGGCGGTGTTGCGTTCCTGGAACGATGACGACTGCGACTTGTTCGTGACTTGGGCTTCGATGACGCGCTGGGCGGCTTCGGGATCGATGAACAACAGCCATGCTGACGCCAGTCCGGCCGACGCAATGAGGCCGAACACCGCCGCTTGGACGATGCGTTGTTTTGAAACAGAAAAGCCGGTCGCTAAGCGCGCGCCCCCCATCATCACGCGCACGGCCATCCACGCCCCGATCACCGCCAGTCCAGCGTAGGCCGTTGATGAGGTGGAAATCGCCAACACCGCCACGGTCGAGAACCAGAACGCGAGATCAGAGATCCGATTGCGCGCCAAAAACATCTCAAAATAGTAGAACGCAAAGGGGATCATGAAGGTCGCCAGCGCCGACGGCTCGGGAAACGCGCCTGACGGCCGGAACACACCCTCGACCCGTTGTTTCCACGCGATGCTATGGACGTCGGAATGCAGCACGTCACCGGCGAATGGGATGCCTAGGTACTCTGACGCCATATGGTAGTAGATGGTCGCCGATGCGGCGATGAACATCCAAAACACCACCATGTCTATATGGCGCATGATCTGACTTCGATCCCCCGATAATATGATGGCGAGCGTCCCAGCTAAGAAGACGCTGATGACAAAGTAAAACGCTTGGTTGATGCTTTCGGGCTGCTGAGCCAACGGCACAATGTTTTCGATCTTGAATTGGGACGATCCTGGCATCGTCTCTGTCACATTTGTGAACACAAGTGGGGCGAATGCGATCAATATGACATTCCAACCGAAGAACAGCATTAGCGGAGTGAAGCGCGAGGCCACCGTCGACACCAGGCGGGCGTCAAAGCTGCTAACCCCCAGATCGAACGCAAAACGGCCCATGAAGGCGATCGCCACGGCCCACGGCGCCAGGATCGACGTCGAGCCCACATTGACAAACGCTGCATCGCGCAGACACGCCGCAAGGGCCAACGCGATCAAACGCCACTTCAACGGTCCGGCCGCCGCCAGGGCCATCAGGGGCAAAATCAAGAGCGTCGAAGCGGTCATGTGTGTCTGGCGTCCCTTGGCGGTCAGGATGGTGAGAATTTTGCAAAAACCTTGCCCGAGGTTTGCCGGCGCGCAAGTCCTTCGTTGCCGGCCGGCGTAGGTTAGGCGACTTTGGATGGCGCCAGGGATGGTTTGGGAGAACGGTTGTGCGGGTGTTGTTTGTCATTGAGTCGTTGGACGCCGGCTCGGGTCGGCACGTGGTGGACCTGGCGACCGGACTGGCCCAGCGCGGCGTCGAGATGACTGTGGCGTATGCGACGCACCGCGCGAATGACGCCTTGATCGCTGAGCTGCAGGCCGCGCGGGGCGTGGATCTGCATGCCTTCCGCATGCGCCGGGCGGTCAGCCCGCGCGACGCCCTCGCCCTGTTCGACTTGAACGCGCTTGAAAAGGCCAAAGGTCCTTTTGACATTATCCATGGGCACAGCTCGAAAGGCGGCGCAGCGGCGCGGCTCATGCGCGGGCGCGACGCCAAGCGCGTGTACACGCCGCACGCGTTTCGCACGCTCGATCCCGAGATTGGCGGGCTCGCGGCGAAGTTCTATGACGGGGTCGAACGCATGTTGGCCCGTCGCACTGACACGGTGATTGTCGGGTCTGAGCCTGAGCGGCGGCGCGCGGGCGCCATTGGGATCCCGAGCCATAAGGTCGTGAAGATCTCCAACGCCATGCGCCCGTTTTCTCCCAACCCGCAGCGCGCAGAGCTTCGCGCCGCCTTGGGCTTGGGCGATGAGGCGGTGTGTGTCGGCTTTGTCGGGCGCCTTGAGGCGCAAAAACATCCCGAGTTGTTTCTCAATTCGTTCCACCAGGCGCTGAACCAGACCTTGGCGATCAATGGACACGCTGTGGTGATTGGCGATGGATCCTTGCGGGGCGCGCTCGAAGCCCAGGCCCACGAGCTCGGTCTTGCGCGGCGGGTGCACTTTCTCGGCGCGGCGTCGGGTGTTGAATGGATGCCCGCGTTCGACATGCTCGCATGCAGTTCGCGGTATGAGAGCAACGTCACCTATGTGTGGATCGAGGCGCTGTTTCACGGCCTGCCGATTGTGACCACACATGTCGGCGACGCCGATCTTGCTGTGCACCAAGGGGAAAGCGGTTTTGTGGTCGATGTGGATGACCAAACCGGATTGGCGGATGGGCTGGCCAAGCTCATGGGCGATGCGGTGCGGCGCGCATGGTTCGGCGGCGCCGCGCTCAAGCGCTCAACTGCGTTCCACCTTGATGTTCTGCTCGACGCGCACCTGGATCTTTATGAGGCGTTGCTGAAGGGCGACCGGATGGCGGCCTAGGCCGTTTTGCGTTTTGCGCTCATCTCACTCTGTGACCCGCAACGCGCCCAGCCCCGCCGTCGCGGGCGCTCGCACGGGCGGCGCACACGGTTAGTCGGTGTAGTAGTTCTTGTATTGCAGACCGTAATAGCCCCCACCCTGCCCGTAACCGACTTGTGAGGTCATATTGACGCGGCTCAAGGCGACGCCGACCACGGGCGCGCCAACCGCAGACAATGTGTTCAGCGCATGGCGCACCGCGTTGCGTGGGGTGTTGCTCCAGCGGGTCATGAACACAACGGCGTCCGACAGAGCGGTGATGATCCGGGTTTCGGTCACCGCCAACACGGGCGCGGTGTCAATCACCACGACGTCGTAGTCCTCTCGCAGCTGCTTGATCAGAGTGCGCAGGCCCGTCAGCTCATCAACGCCCGGCACAACCGCGCCGCCCGGCGTCAACGGTAAGATTTGCAGTCCCGTTTCCTGGCTGTCAGCGTGCAGAACCTCGTCGATCGATTTGGTTTGGTCCAAAAAGTCCGCAAGGCCAAGCTGGGGTTCAAGCCGCGCGGCGCGGGTCAATTCACGACGGCGTAAATCGAGGTCGACGGCGATCACCTTGGCGCCCTGCATGGCGGCCAGGCGTGCAAAACTCAAGGCGGTCGCGGTCTTGCCCTCGCCCGACAGCGCGGATGTGAAGACGATGACCTTGGCGTCGGGATAGTCCCTCGACAACAGAACTGTCGCTCGCAAGGCGCGCAACGCCTCGGCAAACGCGGACATCGGTTTGGCGACCACATAATCGGCCACGTCGGCGACGGTGGTTCGCCGTCCAGGCGCATTGTGAACACGCACACGGGGCAACAAGCCCAAACACCGGACAGGGAAGAAACGTTGCACGTCTTCGGCCGTCCGCAAGCCGCTGTCAAAGGTCTCGGCCAGGAACACTGCGGCGGCTCCCAGGGTCAGGGCGAACAAGGCGCCCAGCATGAGGTTCAACCGCTTGTTTGGCGAGGACGGCCAGTTGGGGATCGGTGCGGCCGAAATGATCCGCGCCCGGGTTTGCTCAAATGTCTCCAACTGATCGGTCGTTTCCGACTGGTTCAAAAAGCGCTCATAGAGGGTGCGCTGGGCCTCGACTTGTCGTTCGAGCTCCCGGACCTCGACCAGTTCGACGCTGCCGCGATCCAGGGCGTCGCGAACAACCTGAATTTGCTCCTCCAGACTGCGCACGCGTTCAGCGGCGAGGCGTTGTTCGCTTTCCAAGGTTGCGACGACGCGGCGTTCTTCAAACTCAATCGCCGCGTTCAGATCGGAAAGTTCCTGGCGCAACGCGATCATGGTCGGGTGGTTTTCACCACGGTTGGAGTTGGCGGCGATCTGTCGCAACACATCGGTGCGCTCGCGACCCAATTCCTGGATATCGCCCGATTGGCGCACATCGGTGAAGTCAGTGATGGGCAAGCCGGCTCGGATTTGGCTGCGCAAGCCAGCCAGGCGGTTGTTGAGATCCGAGAGGGCGGCGTTTTCCAGAGCCAATTGCGCGCGGAGTTCGGCCAGTTCCTGTTCGCGCACGCTGGGCTCGGTTGAGCGTTGTAGACCCAGGGCGATCCGACGGCGCTCCAGGTCTTCTTCGGCGACGCGCAAATCGCGGCTCATCTCATCGAGCCTGAGCGTCAGCCAATCATTGACCCGGCGCGCGCCGTCCAATTGTCCCTCTAAGCGGTCATTGAGATATTCGTATGCGACTTCGTTGGCGATTTGCGCCGCCAGTTCTCGATCCACGCTCTTGGCCGACACCGAGATGATGTAGGTCGTGCGCACACGCTGGATAGCGATGTGTCCGAGCACAGAGTCAATCACCGCTTGGCGCACGGCGGTCGGCGCTTTGGGACGGGTTGGCTGGAGCGCCTCAGCCATTTGGGCGTCCAACGACGGCGCCAGGACCGCGGTCGGCGCGGCGGTGTCGGCCGTCTCCTCCGGCGCCGGCGTGGAGACTGTGGGCGTTTGGCGCTCGTCCTGGCCGGACGATGGTGCATCATCGGCACCCTCGGCGGCGGGCGTTTCGCTCGCGTCGTCAGTCTCGCGCGGGCGGCCCGCGGGATCGTCGCTTGTTGAGCCTGTGTTCAGCGCGGCGGCAATTTGAGCTGGCGTCTCGAGCGTGGACGCGGCGGCGGGGTTGGCGTCGCGCGCCGCGGGTTGACGGGCCGACGTCGCCCGCGAGCTCGCTTGGATCGTCGGGCCGCCCGGCGCGCAATAGTCAAACTCACCGCCGGTGTCGCTATCGCCTTCGTCGGCGTTGCTTGGAGAAACGGCGCCAAAAAAACCGGTGACGACGCCGGAGACATTGCTGGCCAGCTCTTCATTCCAGCTGGGCGGTTGCAGCATGTAGTTGAATTCGGGGTTACACACCAAATCGAGCTTGTCGACAACGCGACCAACCAAGTCGCGCGAGCGCATCAGTTCGACCTCGGTGTCGACGACCGAAGCCTCCGGCGCGCCGCCCGTCTGCAACTCGCGGTCAAGGAACTGGGCTTGATCGGGGTCGAGGAGAACTTCGGCGGTGGCGTTGTAGACCGGGGTCAGCTGCCACGTGATGGCCGCCACGGCGAGAAACGCCACCGCTGCGACAACCGAAAACACCGCAAGCCGACGACGGAACGCGAACCAAAAACTCTTCAGGTCAATGGAGTCCGACGGCGTCCCTTCAGTCAAATCGCCAGTTGTTTCCACCACGGATGAAGGGCGCGACGGCGCGTCGCGTTCAAGAGTGCTCATGGTCCGCTCGACCTTTCTGTGCCGTTGCCGGCTTGATTAATAGCGGACTACAAGATTGGCGCCAAAGGTATTGTCGGTCACTTCGCCTTCTGTGAAGCGTCCCTGTGTCACAGCGTCAGCCGAACTTGCGCTCACGTCACGCGAGAAACGGCTGTAACCGGCTTCAAGACCGACATAGCGGTTCACCCGATACACGCCGCGCAAACTGAACTCAAACACGTCGTCGTCGCGATCAAACGCGGACCCATCGTCGAGCAATCCGAACTCCCCAAATTCCTCATTGGACAGGGCGATTTCTGTGTTCAGAATGATGTTCCGCTTGAGCTCGTATTCGACATTGGCGAACCCACGCGTGCGCAGGTTCAGCGATGACGATTGCAGCCCGGTCTCTTCCAGTTCGCGCGATGCGCCAAAATTGACCTTGATGATCGGCGTGGCGAACCACTCGATCTCACTGCGCAAGCGGAACGTGTCCTGCTCATCGCGCGGATCGACGCTGGCCACCGAATTGTCGAACTCTCGGTTTTGATAACCGATGGACGCCTCACCGCGGATCAATCGCGTGAAGTCAAAGTCCACGCCCACCACAGCGCCCGTGCGTTCGCCGGAACGGTCCTGTTCGCCCGTGCCGATGGTGTCGAAATCCAAGTCGGCAAATGACAACTCGGCGAATGCGCTGGCAGCCGGCGTCAGTTCCCAATCGCCGCGGAGCGAGGCTGACAGCTCCTCATGGTCGCGGAAATCTTGGTCGATAACCGAGCCGGCCGATGTGACGGTGTCGTCAAAATCGAACGACTGGGCGAGGATCCGCCCCTCGAGTGAAAACCCATTGAACGCCCGGCCGAGGGCCAAGCCGCCATTGATCTGATCAAAGTCGATCGGCGACACGGAGATCGCACCGGTCCCATCGGTGACCGCAGAGCGGCGCTCATCCAACTGGTTGTAGTTGGCGATGGCTTCCAGTTCCCAGGCGCGAGCAATATCCAGCCGGCCGGTGCCGCCAAGCCGCAGATCAAAGGTCGATTGATCATCAAAATCCAAGACTTCGCGCCAGTTCGCACTGGCGCTGAATCCCAAGGCGTTGCGCGCCCATTGGGACTCCAACCGCACGCTCGGGCGCACGATAAGCACGCTGCTGGTTTCGGTCTCGATGTTGGTTGCGCGGGCGTTGTCGTCGAACTCGTATCCGGCGAGAAACTCAGGATAGGCACGGAAGGGACCAAAGTCGCTCCCATTTGGGCCCACATCAAAGCCGTTGCCCTCGCCCTCCGGCCCGGTTTGCGCCGCAGCGCCGGCGACGCAACATGCAGCTGCGGAAACTGTCATCAACCAGGTCCTTACGAGCTTCACGGCTCAACCCCCTCGCTTGCTGAATTGTGGGGGGCGACCCTAACCCCTCATCAAGGTCGCCCTGACTGTTTACTGCTCGTAATCTGTTCCGCCCAACACGTCACCCCCATTTGGAGGCGGACCCAGGTCGGCGACCGATGCGTTGACGACGAAGATCTGTTCCAAGTTCACTTCGCTGGCCACGCGTGCGGCTGTCGATTCCAAAGCACTGTCGACATTGTCAGGCCATTCGCCCTTCAAGACCATCGAAAAAGCTGAGTTGACCGTTTCGAGCGGCAGGTCGCCGTTGGCCAGGCCGTGGTCAAACATCAGCCCCATGAGCTTGCGTTCGATGGCCTCCACGGAGTCGTCCGGCGTGATGCTGGTGAGCACGCCCATCATCTCGCTCGCCAAGGCTGTGGCGGCCCACATCCCTGGGCCCGAACCACCAAGGCCGGGCTGCAAGCGGTTGAAACTGGTGGATTGACTCTCGGCCTCCGCCGGTACGCCGTCATTTTCGTCTTGCGCCCAGGCGGGCGCGCCTACCAAGGCTGTTCCGACAAACGCGGCCAAAGCCATTGCGCGCAAGGTCATCATACTTCCCCTCGTATCCGTCTTTGCAGGTCTTGCGACCAAACCATCCAACCACGTCAGCAGATGATACACTCAACAATCCGAATTGTATCACCGGGCAACACACGAGTCTCAGGGGTCAGCTGATATTGGACTTCGGACGCCGCGTCGGCGTGCGTCACCAAGATGCGCCTGCGGTTGGCGCGGTAGGTGAACCCTTGGGCCGTCGCGACGGCGTTAAACACCGTCAAGCCGCTGGTGTAGTCGTACTCACCCGGTCGATTGACCTCACCGAGAATGTAATAAGGGCGATAGTTGGTGACTTCGACGCTGACTTGTGGGGCGCGAAGAATATCGCGCTCACGCAGGGTGTCCGCCAATGTTGATTCGAACTCAGGCACTGTCTTGCCGGCGGCTTGGGTTTGGCCAAGTAATGGAATGGAAATGAGTCCCGCCCCGTCGACAACGAAGTCATCCGACAACTCAGGTTCGCCAAACACAATCACACGCAAGGCGTCGCCCGCGCCCAAGGTGTACTCGACATTGGTCCGCGATTCCTGAGACTGCGGTTCATCCCCAGGGATCAACGGCAAGTTGCCGCCAATCGATGTGCATGAGGCGGCCATCAACGGCGCCATCACAATTGCGGCCAACGTTCTCAGTCCCATATGCGCACTCCAATCGCCTCTCGGTCGGTTTTAGCGCCGAGTTGCTTCCGCCGCAACTCGGATGACGGCCGAGTCGTTCACCGTAACGATGAGCCTACTCTCTAACGCAAGGATCGCGCCAAATCGATGGCGCCGCACGCACATGTTGCAGCACACACAACGGGCGTCGGCGCTTGTTGACAGGCAGGCGGACGGAAGGCGCGCGGCGCGCTAGGCGAGAACCAGAACCGTCCCGATAATCGCCGCCCAAAGCGCAACCGACACACAGGCGATGAACGCCGCGCGAGCCGCTGCCGGCCAGCGATCCGTAGGGGATTGGGCGGTTGTGATAGGCGCCGCTTGCGACCGGCTCATCGGGATGGGCGCGTTGGCGCCGGACGGCATTTGGGACGTTGGGATTGCACGCATGTGATGCTTTCTCAATCTGGCACAACCATACGTTACTGAGTCGGGGTCAGCACGCAAGTACTCACCCATTATGCTGGACGGGCGCTTTCACGGGGGTAAAACCGATGCATGAACGCACGCCAAAACGACCTCGACGCCAGCGCGCCGCCCATCGGGCCGCGAAACCTCATGCTTGCCGCGACCTTCGGCGTCTGCGCCCTCCTCATCAGCGTTGCGGCGGCCGCGGATTGGCAAGCGTCATTCGCCGACCACGCCGTGCGCACGGCCGCCAGCGCTGAGACCCCAGCCGATCGCGCGGCCATGCTGCAGCGCGCCATGGGGACGTCGACTGGGTTATGGCGCACTGCCGACAGCTTGAGCCTCGCCGCGACGGCGCATGTGTTGGCTGACCCAGTCGATTTGGACCGCGCCCAAGCCCTGACCGAACAGAGCCTCGCCTTGGCGCCGGCCCAACCGGGAGCCTGGGCGCGCCTTGCCGACATCGATGTGCGGCGACATGGGCGCATCACGGGGGAAGGCGACGCCGCCCTTTTGCGTTCGTTTGTCGCGTCCCCCCACGGGGCGACGGATCTGCAGCGCTGGCGGATCGCTTTTGCAGCGCGTCACTGGGATGGGCTGAGCCCGGCGACGCGGGAGGCTGCATTGGCGCAGGTTCCCACCCTCGCCGAGTATCCCGAGCATCGCCCATGGCTGTTTGACTTTATTGAGGGTTTGCCTCCGGGCGTGGCGCGCCTGTCGCTCCGGTTCGCCGCGGCGCCTTACGAGTAGCCGTGTGCCCCGCCGGCCCGCCAATCGCAAAGCCCGCAGCGACGCCGAGCAGCAACGACCACTGAAGGGCGAAGGACGGCACCTCAAGGGCGTAGTCAAACATCGCATGTCCGGCGATCAGCGCCGAGGCGGCGATCTGAGCGCGCAGAAAACTGCGCATGCGCCGGCGCCGGACCAGCCCTGAAATCACCACCAGGTGGACAGCCAGAAGACTCACAAGCATGGCGGCGGCGCCGAGCACGCCGGTTTCTTCTAGCCATTGCAGATAGGTGTTGTGAGCGGCGTTCAGGCGATGCAGCTCATGCCAATTGTCGGGGTTCTGCGCGGCGGCGTTGATGCGGTCAAAGGTCCCAAGCCCCTGACCGAAGACAGGATACTGCTGAAACGCCTCCCAATGCGTGCGAAACGCCACGCCGCGCAAGGCGGCGTCGCCCGACAACGAGCTGAGCCGCTCGACCATCGCACCGCCTGCGAAGGCGAGCACGAGCGCACCCACGCCCACAGCCAAACCTACGGTGAGCATGCGCCGCGGCGTCCATCGCCCTGCCCGTCCCGATTGGAGCTCCCATACCAACAGCGCTCCAAGCGCCACAAACGCGACCAGCACGCCGCCCCTCGAGGCGGTCAACACCAGGCACATCAGCGACACGCCCAACGTGACGAGCGCGAGGGGACTGCGGCGCAACAGCGCTTCGGCTTGGCCGATCAGGCTGTCGGGACGGCTGGCGGTTTCCTTGGCGGCCTGTAACAAACGGGCGAGCGCGAACACTGCAAACACGCCGAACGTCGTCGCTGCGGTGTTGGCCGACAAGAACGTCCCGGTCAGTCGACCCTGATGGTACAAACGCGAGGCGCCAAACAATGCGTCGGGATCGACCCCATAGTCCGCCAACGCCGCAAGGCCGTAGACGCCCGCCCCAGCAATGAACAACGCGTAGAAGGCGCGCACGCGCCGCGTGTCAGCGGCCAAACGCCATCCGATGACAAACGCGCCGGCTATGCCGATCAGCTTGGCGAGCCCGCGGATGGTGGCGTCTCGATCCATTGTGATCGCCGCGGGCGCGTCCACACCGTCCCACACGGGATGGGCTAGGAACGCCGGCGCGGGCGCGAGCTGCAGCCCAACGACCGCAAGGACACCGACGAAACTGACCGCCGCGATCGCCATCGCTATCGAAGAGCGGCGCTGGGAGGCAGGCGGCATGGTCATAACAGCCACGGCCGCCAACGCTGCAAAGACCGCCGATGCGGTTAAGGGCAGGCCGCGAGGGTTGGCGCCCACGGCGGCGTGGGCGGCGAACACCGCGCCGAGGGCTGCGATCGGCCAGATCCAGTCCCGCTTGCGCCATTTGACGCGTGAACGCCGGCGGGCGCCGCGGCGACGGCCCGCACTTGCTGTGGCCATGGGGGATGACTGGGACACGTGCTTACGCTCAACGTTGGGCTTTGTTGGTCAGCTCGCCGCTGATCAGTTCCATTACGCCGGAGAAATCGCGATCCGCCGCGCCAAGCGCGTCAAACAGCGTGTAGAGCGCTTGGGCTTGTGCGCCCATGGGCGTGGCCGCGCCGGCGGACTGGGCGGCGTCTTGGGCCAAGCGCAGATCCTTGAGCATCATCGCGCCAGTGAAACCGGGCGCATAGTCGTTGTCAGCCGGACTTTGCGGCCCAACGCCCGGCACGGGACAATAACTGGTCATCGACCAGCACTGGCCGGAGGCTTTTGACGAGATGTCATAGAATTTCTGCAGGTCGAGGCCGAGCTTGTCGGCGAGGTGGAACGCCTCACACACCCCGACCATGGCGATCGCGAGCAGCATGTTGTTGCAGATCTTCGCCGCCTGCCCCGCCCCGGCGTCACCGGCGTGGATCACGGCTTTGCCCATGGCTGTGAGGACCGGCTCGGCGCGCGCAAACGCTTCGGGCGGGCCGCCGACCATGAAGGTCAGTGTCCCGCCCTGAGCCGCGGCGACGCCGCCGGAAACCGGCGCATCCACCATCGCAACGCCCTTGTCGGCTGCGGCCTCAGCGATCTGTCGGCTGGTCGACACGTCAATGGTCGAACAATCAATGGCCAAAAGATCAGCGCTGGCATGGGCGAACACCCCGTCAGGGCCAGTGTACACCGACCGGACGTGCTGGCCGGCCGGCAACATGGTGATCACCACGTCGGCGCCAGCCACCGTCTCGGCGAGGGTCTCAGGAGCCTGGGCGCCCTTAGCGACGAGCGCGGCGCGCGCGGCGGGGTTCAGATCGAACGCGCGCAGGGCGTGACCGGCTTCGATCAGATTGGCGGCCATGCCCGAGCCCATATTGCCCAAGCCAATAAACGCGACGCTCGTCATGCCAACTCCATCAGGTCGAGGTTTGCACCGTCCAGGGCGAGGTTCTCAGCCAGATGACAGCGGCTAGCACATTCTGAAGCAAGGCGTCAGTTGCTGAACACGGCGGCGGGGCGGTAGCGGCCGGTTTGGGGCCATGCAAACAGCACATCCTCGAGCTTGGGGCCGGCTCCAATGTTGTGCACAACCAGGGGTGCGCCCGACTCGCCCATTTGGTCGGTCACCACACCGATATGGGCGAGAAAGCCCGCGTCGCCTCGAAGGTTCCAAGCGACCACGTCACCTGGCGCAAAGTCGCGCGGATCGCGGCTCGGCTCCAAACGCGCGCCTGCGCGGGCAAGATACGTCTCGAGGTTGGGGACCCGTCGGTGATCGATGTTCGGATCGGGCCGGGAGGCGCCCCAATGTTGGGGATAAACGGCAAAACTCGATGTCATGTCCTCATGCACCAGGACTTGGAGATCGACGTCCAGCGTGCGCAGCGCGCGGATGACCACGTCGGTGCACACCCCGCGATCGGCCGGAACGTCACCGCCTGGATAGCCGATCGCAGTGTAGCGTGAATCATAGACGACGTGGTGGCGTGTGCGCTCGAGGGCTGCCGCGGACAAGCGTTCGCCGAAACTGGCGTCGCCGCCGGGATCGTCCTGCGCCAACGCACCGCCGGCGAGGACCGCCCCCATCACCTACGCCATGATCCCTGCGCGCGCAGCGAACGGCATGGCTCACCGCCCCTGGCCGGCGCGCTGGGCCTCCATGGCGCGGGCGCGTCTTTCCATTTCTTCGTCCGACACGTCCTCGGTATGGGTTCCAATCCACCACCAATTGCCGGCCGGATCGAGCACGCCGCCATCGCGCGCGCCGTAGAATTGGTCGGTGGGCTCCATGAGCGGCTGACCGCCATGTTGGACCGCCTTGGCGAACGCCGCGTCGGCGTCGTCGACCGTCACATAAAGGAAGGCTGGCCGGTGCATGCTGTCGGTTTCGGCCTCGCCAAACATTACGGAGCTTTCGCCGATGCGCACTTCAGCGTTCCAGATTGCGCCATTGGCGCGGCGCAACGGTTTGCGAACGAGCTCGGCGGCGAACACGTCCTGGGCGAACTGAAGGGCCGCTTCGGCGTCGCGCACCACGATGAAGGTCGCAACGGTGCTGCGGGGATGTTTCGGTTGATCAGCCATTGGCGAGCTCGACTGCGCCGGCTTTGAGGCCCGCCACCGCGTCAATGGTGGACACCACGGTTGCAAACTCGCCACTCAGGCTCGCCAGATTGACGGCGTGCACAGCGTCGGCGTCAATCACCGCGCCATCAAGGCCGGTCTTGGGGAACGCTGCGCAGGCGTCGCCCACCACGGTCACCTGAAACCCAAGATTGGCCGCCATACGCACCGACGTGGAGACACAGTGTTCGGTGGTGAGGCCGAACATCACCAGATGGGTTTCGCCCGCCGCTCGCAGATGGGCCTCAAGCCCGGTTCCGATGAACGCGCTGTTCACCGACTTTTCAAACACCGCCTCGCCGTCTCGCGGCTCGGCGACGGCGCGGAAGGCGTTGCCGGGTTGGCCCGGACGCAACGGGCTCTCAGCATGAACGGAGTTGTGCTTGACGTGCCGCAACGGTGCGCCGTACGCGCGGGCCGCGGCGAAGAGCGCGGCGACGTTCTCTTCGAATTTGGGGTTGTTGGGCGCGCCGCCCCAATAGGGGTGGGCGCGCAGGCCGTCTTGAATGTCAATGGGTATGAGCGCTGGCATGGTCGACTTCCCGCATGTTTGCGTCGCAGCAACGGACGCGTTTACCTTTGATCTAATGTCGCTCTTGGGGGGCTTACAAGGGCAAAACGAGGTCGATTGATGAGTCCGGTCACGCCTCACAGACGCTATTTGATTGTTGGCGCGGGACGCATGGCGACGAACATGCTCGCCTATCTTACCGCAACAGACGCGTCGGTGGCGACGTGGTCGCGGCGCGCGGATGGAGAGGCGCGCTTTCCTGCCGCGGTGCGTGAGGCTGACGCGGTGTTGTTGGCGATCAGCGATGGGGCGATTGCTGAGCGCGCGGCGCAGGTCGCCGCCATTCATGCGGACGCCGTGGCGTGTCACTTTTCAGCGGTGGTCGATACGCCGCATGCGGGCGCCCTCCACACCCCCACCGCGTTTCCGCCAACCGCATTGTCGCTCGACCTGCTCAAGGCCATTCCCTTTGTGCAGATTGCCGGGGAACTCACGTTTGATGCGGTGTTTCCGATGTGGGCGAACCCGGTGTTCACGCTCAAGCCAGAGCATCGCGCGCTCTACCACGCCGTGCTCGTGATCGCAGGCAATCTGCCGCAGTTTGTGTGGGCCAAGGCGGCTGCGGTGTTGGAGCACGACGCGGGGCTTGATCCCATGGCGATTTTGCAGCCTTACATCGCTAGCAACGCCGAAATGCTCAACGGCTATCCCGCGCCCACCTTCGGCGGCCCCATCGCCCGCCAAGACGTCGCCACCATCGCCGCCAACCTCGCAGCGCTGGAGGCGCATCCCGAACTCGCCGCCTTTTACCGTCTGCTGAGGCAGTTGGCCGGGCCGCCCGCCCCGTTGGACAAGCTTTCGTCCGGCCCCGGCCCCGACGAGGACTTAGGATGATTGGGCGCGTTCCGCCTCGAGCGCGCGGGCGCGCCGGACGGGCAGGCCTCATGCCAGCTGCGGACGGTAGGTCCCAAAGCTCCACTCATAGCCTTCCAAATCGCGAGCGCGGTACCGGCGTGCGCCAAACTCGGTATCCTGGGGCCCGTACACGATGTCCGCGCCGGCAGATTGCGCCTGGGCGTGGTGCGCATCGACATCGGCGACCGACAGATAAACACCCGTGCCTGCGATCGGTGATCCACCGCCCTGCGCGCCGGCGTTGGTGGACCCCAGCATAATGAACGCACCATCGATGTGCAGCTCGGCGTGAACCACCTCGCCGTTGTCGCCGTCATAACGGGTGGCGACAACGAAGCCGAACGCCGCCGTGAGGAAATCAATCGCCGCGGCCGCGTCGCGATAGCCGAAATAGGGAACGATCATTGGGCTTACCCCATGGTTGGGATGACGAAACGGTTTTCATCGTCGACATCGTCGGGAAAGCGCTGGGTGACGGTTTTGATCTTGG
>CAZADA010000063.1:0-17415 GCA_964483775.1 uncultured Caulobacterales bacterium | reverse complement strand
GGAGGGCGTTGATGTCGGCGCGCCCATCCTGGTCGACGGGGAGGGTCTGCAGCTCAACGCCGAGGGCGCTGAGTGCACGCGCGACAGCGCCAACAGCATCGTGTTCGATGGCCGAGACGATCAGGCGGCTGACGCCTGCCGCAACGGCGCTTCGCATCGCCAGATGCAACGCCTCAGTGGCGCCGGAGGTGAAAACCACAGAGCCCGGCGGCGCTCCGGCCGCGGCGGCCAGGCTGGCGCGTGCAGCCTCCAACCGTGCGCGCGCGGCGCGGCCGGCGGCGTGGACCGATGACGCGTTGCCGCCGATCCGGGCCGCTTGGGTCAATGCTTCTAACGCGGCTGGTCGAACCGGCGTTGTTGCGTTGTGGTCGAGGAACACACTCACGATGCTCTGGCCCCGCGCAGTTCGACGTCGGCGTCAACCGACAGGCGCGAGCGGTTCATCACATTGCCCTCAATGACGTCGGCCACCGTCACCTCGCCCAAGAAAACCTGGATTTGACGACCCAGCTCGTCCCACAAATCGTGCGTCATGCACCGCACGCCGCGCAGGAGGCAGCCCTTGCTCGCATGGCCGCCGCAACGGGTGGCTTTGATGCGCTCGTCGACCGCATAAACAATGTCAGCGATGGCGATGTCTTCGGGCGGACGGGCCAAGCGGTAGCCGCCCTGGGCGCCGCGTTGACTTTCCACCAAACCTGACCGACGCAGGCGCATGAACAGCTGTTCCAGATAGGCGCGGGAAATGCCCTGTCGCTCCGCAATGACGGCAAGCGACACCGTCTCTGATCCATCGGTTTGGTCGTTGGCCAGCGTTGGTCGCGTTGAGGCGGTCGCAGCGGCCAAGTCAACGACCGCCATGACGGCATAGCGTCCCTTTGTGGACAGTTTCATTGTCGAACGCACCTCTGTGTGTTTCGGTTCGCGTCAAGCGGCTCGGGCGGCATGTTGGGGCCTGTCCTGCACCGCAGGTATAATTCTGATCCGTATTGTCAAGTTTGCCAACGCACGCCATGTGGCGCTTGGGGCCTTGACCCCCAGGCGGACATGAGGTTCACCCCGCTGTCATCGTCGCCGCTGGCGACGCGGGGGCGCAGCCCTTTGGAGGAACGTTATGCCCGAAGTCATATTTAATGGGCCCGAAGGGCGCCTTGAAGGCGTCTATCAACAAGGCGAGTCGGACGCCGCGCCGATCGCATTGGTGCTGCACGCCCACCCGATGGGCGGGGGGTCGATGGACGACCCTGTGGTCACCGAGTTGTTCGACGCCTTTCGCGAACGCCGCTTTGCGGTTTTGCGCTTTAACTTCCGCGGCGTTGGGCGCAGCCAGGGCGCCTATGACCAGGGTCTTGGCGAGCTTTCAGACGCGGCCTCGGCGCTGGACTGGATGCAGAACCTGTCTCCCAACGCACCGTTTTGTTGGGTGGCCGGGCACAGTTTTGGCGCCTGGATCGGCATGCAATTGCTGATGCGCCGGCCTGAGGTTCGCGGCTTTCTGTCCGTGGCGCCGCCTATGGGACTGTATGACTTTTCGTTTCTTGCACCCTGCCCGGCCTCGGGCTTGGTGATCAACGGCGACGCCGACCAAGTCATCAAGCCCGATGAGGTCACCCGCGGCGTCAGCAAGATCCGAGCCCAGAAGGACATCGTGATCACCCACGAAGTGATCCCTGGCGCAAACCATTTGTTCGATAAACATGTCGAGCCGCTGATCGCCCGGTGCACCAGCTATCTGGATACCCGCTTGGCTGTCATGGCCTAGCCGCGCAAGTCGCCTTCGCCAATTGTCCGCCCGTTTGCGGGACGGGGACGCCGGTGGTTTGCGGGAAACTCAACGGGAGACCGCGCCGACTGCGCACGGCGAGATAGGCCATGAGTTCAGCCTCCAAGGCGTCGGGGTTCCAGCCAAGGCTCGCCGCGCTCGCCACTGGAGACGCGGCAGCGTCAGCGATGGCGGCCATCAAGACAGGATTGTTGACGCCCCCGCCAGCCGTCAGAATCTGGCGCGGCGGGCGGGACGCAAAGCGCAGCGCGTGGGCGATGGTCTGAGCGGTAAACGCCGTCAGGGTGGCGCAGCCGTCCTCCAGCGAGAGGCCGCGCAACGGCTCCAACGCAAACGCATAACGGTCGAGCGATTTGGGCGGGGGTAAGTCGAAATGGCGATGGTCCATGAGGCGGGCGAGCGCGCCCGCATCGACTTGCCCCTGCGCGGCGAGGCGGCCGCCTTCGTCGCACGCCCCGGCGTTGTGCTCAGCCACCCATTGATCGATCAGACCATTGGCGGGGCCGGTGTCAAACGCGATGAGATCATCGGGCGCTGCGGTTACAAAGGTGATGTTCGCCACTCCGCCAAGATTGAGGATCGCGATGTCGTTCAGCCCATCGCGCTGGGCGAGCGCCCAATGATAGATCGGGGCGAGCGGCGCGCCGTGACCGCCGGCGGCGACGTCGGCGCTGCGAAAGTTGTAGACAACATCGGTCTGGCAAAGCTGCGAAAGGGCGGCCGCGTCGCCCAGCTGCGCCGTGAGGCCCGGCGTGTTGGCCGGGGGCTTGTGGAACACGGTCTGGCCGTGAAAACCCATGAGATCGACGTCGGTGAACGTGAGACCTTCGGCCGCCAGGAACTGCGTGACGGCGCGGGCATGGGCGGCCGTGATCGCGGCTTCGGCGACATCAAAGCCGGTGGGCCTCGCTCCCTCGCCCCGCCACGCCAAGGCAAGCTGCACAGCGTTGGCGATCAGATCGCGCTCTTCCTCGGTGTAGGCCACCTCGCCGGCTGCTATCGAGCGCACATGGCGCTCTCCGTCGGTTTCGATCAGCGCCACGTCGATCGCGTCGTAGGAGGTGCCGCTCATCAAGCCCAGCGCACGGATTGGGGTCGGACTGACGGTCACGGGCGCTCTCCTCGTTGGCGGATAGGAATTGAGCGGTTTTCACCGCGCACGGGTGCTGGTACACGCCCGGCTTTAGCGCCAACGTCAACACCCTAAGAGCCTTCGACCCATCATCATGTCCGACACGCTTGAGCATCCCGCCGTCACCTCCCCGTTTCTGACGACGCTGGTGGAGCGCGGCTATCTCTATCAGGCCACAGACTTGGCGGGACTGGATCAGGCGGCGTCGGGCGGCGAACCGCTGGTTGGCTATATCGGCTTTGACTGCACCGCACCGAGCCTGCACGCCGGTTCCATGGTGCAGATCATGATGCTGCGCCGACTGCAGCAGGCGGGCGGCAAGCCGATTGTGCTGCTTGGCGGGGGCACCACGAAAGTCGGCGACCCATCCGGCAAAGATGAGTCGCGCCAGCTGCTCACTGCGCAAAAGATCGAAGAAAACACAATCGGCATTCGGCGCGTGTTTGAGCGGTTCTTGACCTTTGGCGACGGGCCGAGCGACGCGGTGATGGTTGATAACGCCGAATGGCTCGACACGCTGAATTACATCAGTTTCCTGCGCGACTTTGGCCGGCATTTTACGATCAACAAAATGCTGACGCTGGAAAGCGTGAAGCGGCGGCTTGAGCGCGAGCAGCCCCTCACCTTCCTCGAATTCAATTATATGCTGCTCCAGGCGTATGACTATCTGGAGCTCTACAAGCGCCATGGCTGCCGGCTGCAGATGGGCGGCTCGGATCAATGGGGCAACATCGTCAATGGCGCCGATTTGGTGCGCCGGGTCGAGGGTGGCGAGGCGTTTGGCTTCACCACGCCGCTGCTGACCACCGCGTCCGGCGCGAAGATGGGCAAGACGGCCGATGGCGCGGTCTGGCTCGATGGCGGCATGCTCAAGCCCTACGATTTCTGGCAATACTGGCGCAACGCCGAGGACGCGGACGTGGGCAAGTTCCTACGCCTGTTCACCGATCTTCCGCTCGACGAGATCGCCGAGCTGGAAGCGCTGGAGGGGGCGGCGATCAATGACGCCAAGGTGCGCTTGGCCAATGACGTGACCGCTTTGGTGCACGGGCCGGATGCGGCGGCCGAGGCTGAGGCCACAGCACAAGCCACGTTTGCAGCCGGCGGGGTTGGCGGGGATTTACCGACGGTGAAGCGCTCGCGCGCCGAGTTTGACGCCGGCGTGGGGCTGGCTGACTTGCTGCTCGACGCGGGCCTCGTCGAATCAAAGGGCGAAGTGAAACGCCACGCCAAGGGAGGCGCGCTGAAGGTCAACGGGGCGAGCATCACCGACCCGCAGCACATGGTCACCGCCGCCGATCTCGACGCGGACGGCGTGGTCAAACTCTCCGTCGGCAAGAAGAAGCATGCGGTGGGTCGGGCGACCTAGGCGCCCGCCTTGCCCCAATGGCGACGTGATCGACGATATCTGACGCAGCCATGGGCGCCCTATTGGGTTTCGTTCTCGGTTTCGTCGGCGTCGGTGATGCTCGGCGCCGGCGGTAGGGCTGAGTAGTTCCACCTGTCGGCGGACAGGTCTTCGCGGGCTGGCTCGAACATGCGGCGCAAAATGCCGGGCGCGAACGCGGACAATGGGTTCACGGTGACGCGGGTTTCCTCCAACGGGCCGCGCACGGTGAAGGTCACGCCCAGCAACCCCTCGCCTTCGCGCGAGACAAACAGCGAGCCGAGCAGGGGAATGTCGCCGAACATGGAGTTGACGCCGTAAGCCGGCGCGAGGACCCCGCTGAGGTCGACGGTGTTTTCCGAGACCACCATTTCGCCATTGATGGTCATGCCGATGGAGGGACCGGACATGATCACTTCATCAAGCAACCACACATCGTTTCTGATGACGATCGGCGCATGTAGGCGGTCAAAGGTCAGCCGGCCGTCGCGGCTGAACGCGTCGGATAGGCCGCGGATCGACGCCAGCGAAAGGATGCGCGCCAAGATGGGAGCCTCGACCAGGTCAAAGTCGCGAATCCGCAGCTCAATGGCGCCGGCGGCGTCTTCGTCAAAAGGAGCAGGCAGGACGCCGTCAACCTCCATGCGGCCGCCGCGCAATTGTTGGGTGTCGTAGAGCGCTTCCATGATCACGCCGGCGTTTGGCGCGCGCACACGGAACAAACGGCCCTCGACATCATCAATGGGAAAGATCAGCACACTGACAGGCCCGTCGGCGGACTGGGCCTCCAGCGCCAACGAATCCACCCGGTCGCCGGCATGGTCGACGGACAGGGAGATGTCGGAAAACACATCGGTGGGCGTCACCTGGACATGCTGCAAGCGCGCTTCGATCCGAACCGGCGAGCCGATCTCAGCGTCTTCGGGTTTCTCCGGCGGCTGGGCGATGATGGGCAACAGCCAACGGGCGTCAAATTGGGTGCCCTCCACGTCAATGTACAACTTGCCTTGATCATCGCGCCGGCCGCTGGCCGCGACGTCGACCAAACCGCGCACAAACATGGCGTCGATATCGAAGCTTTGGACCTGAAAGTCCTCGGCGAACACACCGCCGCCTTCGAAGGATGCGCCCCGGGCGCGGAAACGCACATCGTCAAAGCGCAACAGTCCATCCGCGCCGCCGCGAAACACAAAGTCGGCCTGCGCGGCCTGGCCCACCGGCTTGGTCCATTCGGTAATGCCCGGCAGCGCCAGCGCCGCCGACGTCAGATCGATGCTCACATCAGCGCGTGCGATCTCCAAACCGCGGCCGGTGGTCTCCACAATGATCGGCGCGTTGCCCGCAAAAGTGGAGCGGGACGGCACGCCGTAACTGTCCAGCAGGGCGCTATCGATTTCGCTTTCAATGTGGAATTGGGTGGCGTCCGGGGCCTCGGCCCCGACGGGATCGAGCTTTTGCCGCCAACGGATTTTGGCCGGCGCGGGTCCGAGCAGGCCTTCGATGTCCGCGTCGATGCCCGCGTTCGTCACGCTCATGGCGACCGTCGCCTCACTGAGGTCCAACCCCGGCAGCGCGCCAGGTCCCGACGCGTCTTCAAACGCCGCCTCGATGGCGAAGGTGATGTCTTCGGGCGGAATGTTCGCGCCCAAGGGTCGCGACAGTTCCAGTTCTAACGACCCTCGACCGCCAAACACGTCGGGCGACAAGCCAAATCCCGATATGAACGCAAGGGGCGGTTCATCGACGAAGCTGAGCACGTTGATCGCTTCGCCGTTGGCCGCTGCGCCGAAACGGCCGATGGGCACAATGGGTGGGTCGTGCTCGCGCGCCTCGGCGGGCGTCATGCCTTCGGGGCGGAACTGGGCGATGTCGGCGTAACCGGAGGTCACGGTGATGCCGGCGATCTCACCGCCGGCCAGATCAGCGCGCAGGGAATTGCCGCGCAGCATCGTGGTTCCTCGGGCGCGGGTCAGGGGCGACATGCCCTCAACAAGGATCACAGTGGCGTCCTGGTAGGCGTACTGGATTTCAAGGTCATCATTGTCCAAGGCGCCGTTGAGCCAGGCGGTCGCCGGCAGATCGAGCATGAGCCGGACATCGCTGAGCCGGCCGGCCAAAAGCGAGCTCTCGACCCAGCTGCGCGCCTCGGGCGAGAGGCGCTGGGGCCAAAACGCCAGCAGTTCACGGGCCTCGACCGCGCCGGTGGCCGCGCCTTGAAGTTGCAGGGCGGGCAAACGGCGGTCATCGCCCGCATCTTGCAGGGTGGCGCTGCCGCTCAGTTCGGCGTCCAGCCCGACAGCGCGCGCATGGATGTGGTCGAACGTGATGGTGTCGCGGCTCGGGGTGAGCATGCCCTTAGCCGCCAAAGCATCAAACCGGAGCGGCTCGGGGAAAAAACCGTCGGTGAGGATGGCAAGATCGGTGGCCTGGAGGTCAAAGTTGAGCGGGACGGCTTCGCCAAACGCCGACAGACCTTGGATCTCACCGGAAAACGTCCCCGATACGGCGCCGCCCGACAATCGCGAATCGGCAATGATCAACGTGTCGGTCGTGGTGTCGTAGACGGTCTCAATGCGTCCGCCCAAAATCACTTCGGCGCCATCGGGCCCCATCATGCGGCCCTCGCCCATCTCCACGACCAAACGGCCTGGCTTGATGGCGCCGCCCTCGCCATAACCACCCGCCGCTGTCAGCGTGACCGGCGCGTCAAACCGGCTCAAAAGACCCAAGGGGCCAGCCGCGTCCAGGATGCGCGCTGGATAAACATCGGCGATCGTCACTTCAGCCTCAAGCGTGGTCATTGAGTTGGCGATGGTGGCGGACACCACAATGGCGGCCTGCTCGCCGGCTGCTGGGGCCCTGCCCTCGGCAATCAACGAGATGTCTTCGCCCGCCCGGGTCAGTTCGATGCCGGCGTCGGCCACTTCGACCCGCAGACCGAGCCTTTGATCAACATAATTGAGCGAGGCGCGGCGCAGGCTGATGGATTGCAGCGACCGCAAGGCGCGCGGCAATTGGGTCACATCGAACTCGACATCCTCAGTGGCGCCCATGCGCGACAAGACACGCTCGGGCGGGCCAAAGCCGGCGGCGAAGCGACCATCGATGTCACGCACCACGGACACTTCGCCGCCCTCAGCGGTTAAGCGGGAAAACGCCAAACGTCCCTGCAACAATTGCCACGGCCGCAGACCGGCTTCGAGCCTTGGCGCGGCGGCGACGAGCTGACCGTCGGTATCGCTCGCCTGCACGTCGACCAGGGCGATGATCAAGCTGCCGTCGCTGGGGGACCAAATCGCCTCGGCTGACTGTATCTGGGCCTGGTCGGCGTCCAAGGCGCGCGCCAAAGCTGCGCTGAGATCGCCGCGAAACGCATTGAGCGATATGGGGCCCTGGCTGAGGCGCCAGGCCAAACCAGCGCCCGCGATCACCAAAATCGCGATGATCAGCGCGACCGCTTCAAACGAATGGCGCAACAGCGCGCCCACGAAGTGTCGCCAGGGCGGCAATTGCTTGGCCTGCACACTTTGGCGTGTTTGCCCCCCTGTCTCTGCACTCGTCACTGGCTATCTCTTGGCTAGGTTCGCAGTTAAAATCCGCACACAGGGGTCTTTTGCATGACAGATAGTGTCGCGATCGGCGCGCCGGCGCCAGACTTTACCATGCCGCGCGACGGCGGCGGGTCGGTGTCGTTGGCCGAGCTGAGGGGCCAAAACGTTGTCCTCTACTTTTATCCTCGAGACGACACGCCCGGGTGCACGAAAGAGGCCATCGGCTTTACCGAGCAGGCTGAGGCGTTCGCGCAAGCCAGAACGGTTGTCATTGGCGTCTCTAAAGACCCTGTCTCGAAACATGACACGTTTAAAGCTAAACATAAGCTGAACGTGATCCTCGCCTCGGACGCGGATGGCGATGTGGTGGAACGCTACGGCGCTTGGGTGTCGAAATCGATGTACGGCAAGACCTTCATGGGCATTGAGCGGTGCACCTATCTGATCGACGGCGCGGGCGTGGTGCGCCACATCTGGCGCAAGGTCAAAGTGCCCGGCCATGTGGAGGCTGTGCTTGAAGCCTTGCCGGCCCTGACGACGCCATGAGCGCAACGGGGTGCTCGCACGCGCCCAGTTTGCGTGCGGCCGCATGTGCTGTGCTGATGGAGACCGACCCGTACGCCAAAGCCCAAGCGGCCGAATCGCTGTTGGCGGGTTGGCGGGTTGGACGGTTCGACACTCTGATGTGCGATGGCGACCCGCAGGCGCCGCTGCGACCGGGACGCCTGGACAAACCCGAACTCGTCCCGCCGGGTCAGGTGCCGCGCCGGCGTTTGGGGACACAAGCGGGTCGGGCCGCTCTGTTGCACGCCATCGCGCACATCGAGTTGAACGCCATCGACCTGGCCATCGACATGGTTGTGCGGTTTCTCGCAGCGCCGGAGCTTGACGCCGATGCGCGCACGGCCTTCGCGGGCGACTGGGTGGGCGTCGCTGGTGATGAGGGTCGACACTTTTTGATGATTTGCGAGCGCCTGGACGATCTCGGCGCACGTTACGGCGATCTGCCGGCGCATGACGGCTTGTGGCACGCCGCGGAGGGCACCGCGCATGATGTGGCCGCGCGCCTGGCCGTTGCGCCGCTGGTGCTCGAAGCGCGCGGTCTCGATGTGACGCCAGGCATGATCGCCAAGCTGCGCGATGTGGGCGATGCGGACTCCGCCGAGCGCTTACACGTGATCTATACCGACGAGATTGGCCATGTGGCGACGGGCGCGCGCTGGTTCCGTCATGTGTGCGCAGCGCGGGGCCTCACCGCCAATCAAGCCTTCACCGCCCTCGTGTCGACGTATTTTACCGGGATTTTAAAGCCGCCGTTTAATGTGGACGCTCGCGCCCAAGCTGGTTTACCACTTGAATGGTACGTTGGGTTGGCGCAGCCGATGAAACCCGGCGGTGAGAAAGCATGAAAGCATTGCAGAATCTGGTGTTGAAAATGACCGTGCGATGCGGTGTATTGGCTTTGGGATGGGTTAACGATTAGGCGGGTTCCATGATCATGCGGTTAGCACAGCGTGCCAACGCGTTCGTCGAGCGGGTGTTCCCAGAACGTCAGATTTATCATCGCACCGAGGGACGGGTGCGCTATCTGACGTTGTCGACCCGGACGCAGCTTTTGATGGCCTCAGCTTCGGCGGTGGCGATCACATGGGTGTCGTACGCGACCCTCAGCGTGCTGCTGAACGGCCATATTCTCAACGAGCAATCGGCCGAAGCTGCGCAGCTTAAAGCTAAGTATGAGCGTTGGTTGTCTGAGGCGCGCGCACGCGAAGCCTCCGCTCTGGCCCTTTTGCAGACGCGCACCACGGATTTTGAAGCGGCCGCATCGGAGTTTGAGCGTCGCCACAACACGCTCAAGGGCTTGCTGGACCACGTCGTTGAACGCGACACGCCCGGTCGCAGCGTCGCCGTTCGCGAAGAAGGCGGCGACGCTGTCTTGATGATGGCCTCGCGCGAGGACCCAACCCCCAGACAAGCCCGCCCAACGCCAGCGCCTCAGATGGCGCTCAACAATTTCGCCGGCGCTGAGCAACTCGCGTCCATGATGTCGGAACAGGCCGGGATGCTCGACCAGGCCGAGCGCTCTGCTCAGGCCCGCGCCGAGAACCTTCGCGCCGTGTTGAACTATACCGGTGTGAGCGCGGACGCCGTGCTCGGCGAGGCCGATCGCGGCCAGGGCGGCCCATTCGTTGGTCTGCAGGCAAGCGGTGTCAATGCCTCTGATCCGTTCTATGGCCGGTATGCCGATGTGGTGTCTCGGGTGAACGAGGTGGACCGGTTGGAGCGCGCCATCGCGTCCGCCCCACTCGGCGCCCCTGTGGGCGATACCTACCGGGTCACCTCAGGGTTTGGTCCACGCATCGACCCGATCCGCAATCGCCCCGCCTTCCACGGCGGCATGGACTTTGGCGCCTATCGGTTGGCGCCGATCACGGCGGCGGCTCCTGGCCGGGTTTCGTTTGTCGGCTGGCGCGGGGGATATGGCCGGGTGGTCGAGGTGGACCATGGTCATGGTTTCCGCACTCGCTACGGGCACTTACACCGGGCGAACGTACGCCGCGGCGATGAAGTGAATGTCGGCGATCGCATCGGCGGCATGGGATCGACGGGTCGCAGCACTGGTAACCATTTGCACTACGAAGTTTGGTTTAAAGGCAAACAATACGATCCTTCGAAATTCCTAAAGGCTGGCCAATATGTTCAACAAGGGTAAAGAACCCGCGTCCCGTCCGTTTGGTATGGAGCCGGAATCCCCCCCTCAGTCGGTGAAACGAACCATGTCAAAAAATTCGGCTCCTTCTATTCTTAGCGACGACCTAGAAATCACTGGCACTGTCATTGCCGAAGGTGAGATCCAACTCGACGGCAAAGTCGAGGGCGACCTGCGCGCTGGATCGTTGACTGTTGGCGAAAAGGCCTCGGTGAAGGGCGAAGTGTTGGCGGACAGCGTCATCATTCGTGGCCACGTGGTCGGCACTGTGCGCGGACGTAAAGTGACGCTGGCGTCGACGGCCCGCATTGAAGGCGACATCACGCACAGCGAACTGTCGGTGGAAAGCGGCGCCTTCTTCGAAGGTCACTGTCGCCACGCACAGGACCCGCTCGCTGGCGGCTCCTCTTCCAAGGTTTCGCTGTCATCGGCGCAGACCGGCAACAGCACGCCGCAGGGTTTGGGCAGCTTTAATCCCAAAGTCACTCAGCGCCCGGCCTAGGCTAGGCGCTCATCGCACACTCGCATTGCGGCTCTAGGCGCGCTCGTTGAGCTTAGCGCGCGTTGCTTTGCTTAGCGTTCATGCGTCGCTGTGACAGCCCCACAGGTTCGATTCATCGCCGTTGGCTTCGTCTGCTAAGGCAGATCTGAGGAGTCGTCCGTGGCGGCGTCCGCATCGCCTGACAAGCGCGCCGCCAGGGCGGCCGCTAGAAAAGCGTCGATCTCTCCATCAAGCACACCGTCGGTGTTGGACGTTTCCACGCCTGTGCGCAGGTCTTTGACCATCTGGTAGGGCTGCAGCACATAAGAACGGATCTGGCGGCCCCAGCCGATCTCGGTCTTGCCGGCTTCCGCTTCGGCCTTGGCGTCTTCGCGCTTTTGCAGCTCCAACTCGTACAGGCGCGCGCGCAACATGTCCCAGGCCTGGGCGCGGTTTTTGTGCTGTGACCGCTCATTTTGACACTGCACGACAATGCCGGTCGGTTCGTGCGTCAGGCGCACCGCGGAATCGGTCTTGTTGACGTGCTGCCCGCCGGCCCCGCTGGCGCGGTAGGTGTCGACGCGGACATCCTTTTAAGCGATATCGATTTCGATGGTTTCATCAATTTCTGGGTACACCCAGACGCTGGCGAAACTGGTGTGACGGCGCGCGTTGGAGTCAAAGGGCGAGATCCGCACCAGCCGATGGACGCCCGACTCTGTCTTCAGCCAGCCATAGGCGTTTTCGCCGACTATGCGTAACGTCGCCGATTTGACGCCCGCCTCTTCGCCCAGGCTCTCTTCGAGCAGCTCAGCCTTGTAGCCGCGCAGGCCCGCCCAGCGGTCGTACAGGCGCACCAGCATGGCCGCCCAGTCACAGCTCTCGGTGCCGCCCGCTCCGGCGTGAACCTCCAGATAGCAGTTATTGCCATCGGCTTCGCCGGACAGAAGGGCTTGAAGCTCGGCGTCGCGGGCCTTGTCTTGCAACGCTTTGAGCGCGGACACGGCCTCGGCGATCAGCGCATCGTCATTGTCGGCCTCGGCGAGCTCAGCCAGCTCAGCGACATCGGCGCGATCAACCTCCAGCGTGCGCACCGCCGCGATGGCCGCGTCTAGGCGATTGCGCTCGCGCATCAAGCTTTGGGCGTTTGCCGGATTGTCCCACAGCGAAGGATCTTCGGCGCGGGCGTTCAGCTCATCCAAACGGGACAGGGCGCGATCCCAGTCAAAGACGCCTCCGTAGAATGTCGATGGACTGGGTGATGGAGTCGGATAGCGATTGCAGCTCGGCGCGCATGCGCAGCCTCCTTGGTGTGATCTGGGAAGCGTGGGTGGGCGGCGACTGGCGTCAGTAAATGCCGCCCACATCCTCGTCGTCATCGTCGCCGCCGGCGGTTGCGGTGTTGCTTTGCAGTTGCGCCAAGCGACACTGCAGATCGCCCGGGGCGCACACCGGCTCTGACGCAACGGGTTCAACGAACGAACCGGCTGCCTCACAGGCGGTGACGGTGGGACCGGTGCCGATCTTAAAAGCCTCAAGAATGGGCCGCTCCACTCGGCAGCCGTCACTGCCGTAGTACGGCGTGAGGTCAAAGAATTTCGGATGTTGGAGTCCGGTGTCGGAATCGATAGGCATCAAGGTGATGGACGGTGGTTGGCGGAACGGACGGTCAGGCTGGTCGGCGAGTGCGTCCGTCATGAAGTGCTTGAAGATGGGAGCGGCCACGGCGCCGCCCGATTCGCTGCGGCCCAGCGAACGCGGTTGGTCGAAGCCCACATACACGCCCACCACCAGGTCGGGTGAAAACCCGACAAACCAAGCATCGCGGAAATCGTTAGTGGTGCCGGTCTTACCCGCCACGGTCTTGCCGATGGCTTGTAGGCTGCGGGCCGTGCCGTTCTCGACGACGCCGAGCATGGTGTAGACAATCTGGAACGCAGAATCTTCACTGATGATCTGCGGGCGGGTGTCTTCCAAAACAGGCGGCTGGGCGGTTGACCAGTCGCTGACCTGACAGCGCACGCCACACAGCTCGGAGCGTTGGGGAAAGGTCGTGTGGCCGTCGCGGTCCTGGACACGGTCGAGGATGGTGGGCTCGATGAACTTGCCGCCATTCACAAACATGGCGTAGGCGCGCACCATGCGCCAAACGGTGGTTTCCTGAGCGCCGAGCATATTGGCGCCATACGGATTGAGGTTGCCGTACACCCCGAAGCGTTCGGCAAAATCGGCGACATGATCATAGCCAAGATCGCGCGCGACCCGGATGGCGAGCGTGTTCTTGGACAACTCCAAGCCGCGACGCAGCGTCATTTCCCCGCGGAAGCTGCCCAGGCCCGCAATATACTCGCTCGGCTCCCAGGTGTCCGATTCAGGGTCGTTGGGATCGACCACTTCAAAGTATGGTCCAGCATTTTCCCGATCTGCGGGCGTCCACCCAGACTCATACGCTGCTGCGTAGATGAACGGCTTGAACGACGAGCCAGGCTGACGTTGGGCTTGGCGGGTGCGGTTGAGTTCGCTGGTGCCGTAGTTGAAGTAATAGCCCCCCACCATGGCCACCACACGGCCGGTATGGGGATCCATGGCGAGGATCGCGCCATTGATGTCGGGCACCTGGCGCAGGGCGAACATGTCGCCCGCCTCTTCGAGCGCCTCAGCCAAGATGACGTCGCCGACCGCCAGCACGTCGCTGGCGGCGCTGACCGCGGGGCCAACGGTGCTCGGCGCATAAGGGCCATCGCGGCCTTTGTTGGGCTCGACGAACGCGCGCGCCCAGTTCAAGGGCGTCTCCTCAATGGGCAATTCGGTGTCTGGCTGTTCGTCGCCGTTGTTGTCGTCCTCCAGGTTCCAATAAGGGATGCGGCCCCGGCCGCCGTCTTGGAACTCCACGAGCGCGGAGGCTTCATCAATCTCGAGCACAACGCCCATGCGCCAACCATCCACCGCGGACGGCAGCTCACGTTCGGCAAACGCCGCGCGCCAATCTTCGGTGAGGTCCAGCGTGTCGAGGGGCCCGCGATAGCCGTGGCGACGGTCGTATTCTTCAAGACCGCGGCGCAAGGCGTCGCGCGCTTGGCGCTGCAGATCGGTGTCCAGTGTCGAGCGCACCGCCAGGCCCGAAGCGAGAAACTCTTCTTCGCGCCCGCCATACATGTCGTCGATCACCTCGCGGCGGATCTGCTCGGAAAAGTAACCCGCCGTGCGAAAGCGCGCGTCGGTGAAGCGTTCAATGGGAACCAGGCTTTCCTGCTTGGCCGCTTCGGCCTCTTCGGCGGTCACATAGCCGTTGGCCAGCATGCGATCGACCACATAATTGCGGCGCCCCTCGGCGCGGGGGCGGTTATCCGGCTTGGTGATATCCAACGTGCTGGGCGCTTTGGGCAACGCGGCGAGGTAAGCGGCTTCGGACAAGGTCAGCTCGTCGAGCGGCTTACCGAAATACCCCAGCGCCGCCGCGGCCACGCCGAAATAGCGACGGCCCAACGGAATCTCATTGAGATACAGCTCAAGAATGTCTTGTTTGGACAGAATGCGTTCAATCCGCCGCGCCAGAATCATCTCCAGCGCTTTCCTTTTGATGGTCTGCTCGCGGGTCAAGAAGAAGTTCTTGGCGACCTGTTGGGTGATGGACGAGCCGCCCTGTCTGGTGCACCCGCCCGACAGACAGTTTTGCGCATTGCGGACTTGAGCCTTGCCCACGGCGATAAAATCAACGCCCGAATGGGTGCGGAAGTTCTTGTCTTCGGCTGAGATGAAAGCGTTCTGGATCACCATCGGGATGGATTCGATCGGCACCAACACACGATCTTCGCTGGCGAACTCATCGATCATCTGGCCGTCGGCGGCGAAAAAGCGCGACAACACCGGCGGTCGGTAATCGCGAATGGTCTCTTCGCTCCAGAGCTCCTCAAAGTTCTCTTCTTCCATCCAGACCTGAACCTGGACGGCGGCGGCGACAACCCCGCCCACCGCAACAACGACGCCGGCGACGGTCAACGCCGCAAAGGCCTTCAGCCAAAACGGCATGCGGCGGCGGGGCTTGTAGCGGGTTTCATCGTCGAAGCTGATGCGTTGCATCGGAGGCTCACCATTTCATCATTCTGTTGTCTTCGCCTGATCATGCGGCGCGATTGTGACACGCGTTTGAGCGCGCGCCCACTCCTCTCGCCCAGCGCCGATGACGCCAGCTAACCGCCGGAGCGACCAGTCGTATTCACATAATAGATGTTGACCGCGCTGGCGAGAGCTTGCGCGATGCGTCGCTGCTCGCGGCGGTTGGCGATGCGCTGGGCGTCCCGGGCGTTGGACAAAAAGCCGGTTTCGACCAAAATGGCCGGAACGTCGGGGGCCAACAGCACATAAAACCCGGCGCGGCGGTGGGTGTTGCGCAGCATCGGCCCCACTTCACGCAGCTGATTGATGATGAGATCAGCCATATATTCCGAGCGATTGAGCGAATGACTTTGCGTCATGTCGATGAGAATCTCACTCACCGGCTCGGGGCGGCTCTGCAAATTGTCGACGCCGATGATCCAGTCGTGTCGGCCCACGGTCTCGGCGCGCGAGCGGGAAATGGCGCGATCTGCGAGGGTGTACACCGACGCGCCCCGGACAGCCGAGCTGTTCGATAAGGAATCGGCGTGCAGCGAAATAAACAGATTGGCCTGGTGATTGCGCGCCAACACCAAACGCTCTTCGGGCGTGAGGCTGGTGTCGTCATTCCGGGTCATCACAACGCGATATTGGCGGCGTTGCGTCAATTCATCCCGCAATAAGCGGGCGATGGCGAGATTGACGTCCTTTTCGCGAATGCCCGACGCGCTCACCGCACCGGAGTCGCGCCCGCCGTGTCCGGCATCGATGACCACGACGAAATCACCGCGTCCGCTGACCACGCCTTGGTGGCGCGCGGGTTGTGACGGCGTCAGCGTTACCGGGCCGCGCTGGGCGCCGCCCTGTTGGAGCAAATCGCGCGGGCTGCGGTTGGCGCGCTGAGCTGGAGCGGCGCTCGCGGTGACGCGGCGCTGGGTGTAACCGGCTGTGTCGGCAAAGCGCTGGCGCGGGGCTTCGACCAGATCGACCACAAACTCATAGCGGTCTTGGCGCATGCGCTGTCGACGCTGTTCGGTCGAGCGCGGGAGCGCGGGGCCGGCCAAATCAAACACCAGGCGCGAGGTGTCATGAGAAAAGTGCGCAAATCGGTAGCGAAACACCACGCCGGCGCCGTCGCCCTGGCGTTGGTTGGCGCCGATGGCCCGTCCGGGCAGCGCCCACTTCACCCGGTCAAAGTCGAGCACCAGGCGATCCCCGCCCTCGGCGAGCCAAAACACGTCGGGGTCGAGCGGCTGGTCAGAGACCACGGTGATTCGCGCGCCCTGGGCGGTGGCGCGAATGTCGACATCGGTGATGCTGGGTTGAACGCCCGGTTGGGTCACACACGCGCCCGGCGCGCAGGCGGTGGATCCGGATAGGGGCGCGCACGCGCCTGCAGCGAGCACCAATAACCCGACTATCGCCAATCGCATGCGCATGGTGGGCCCACCTTTCTCCAGTATCCGGGGTATCGGGGCGGCGTTGCCAAAGCGTTAATGCGGCGTCGCGACAATCGGTTGCTTTTCATCAACCAATTTATGGTGCACGTTGGGTGTTGGCGCTGTCTTGCGGCGCGCACGCTTGCGCGCGCGGCACGGATCGCTCAATTCTCTGGTTGTCACGCACGTCGATCGCGTTTTTCGCGCGCAACGGCGCGCGGCGGCTTCAGTTACGACACGCGACGCCCCGCCATGGTGCGCGTCGACTTAGGATACAAACACTATGCGCCCCACTCCACCGCTCACCGTCAGGCCGCTCGAAGCTGCCACGAGCGTCAGTGCGGCGCCTTCAGGTCAGCCCCATGCGCCCGCGCCGAGCTGGGCGAGGCGGCTGAGCCTGCTCGGAGATTCAATTCATGACCAAAATGATGCTTATCGACGCGGCCCACCCGGAGGAAACCCGGGTGATGGTCACGCAAAACGGCCGTATTGAAGAGTTCGACTTCGAATCCAGCTCACGCAAACAAATCCGCGCTAACATCTATCTGGCGAAAGTCACCCGGGTGGAGCCGGCGCTTCAAGCGGCGGTCGTCGAGTATGGCGGCGACCGACTCGGGTTCCTCGCCTTTAACGAAATCCACCCCGACTACTACCAGATCCCGTTTGAAGACCGCCAAGCGTTGATCGAGGAGGCCAAGGCTGAGGACGCTGAGGCCGGCGAGGATGACGGTGATCTGGACGGCGATGACGACGATGCGGGTGCGCGTTCGTCTCGCGCGTTCATGCGGCGCTACAAAATCCAGGAGGTCATCAAACGCCGACAGATTTTGTTGGTGC
>CAZADA010000062.1:2058-17946 GCA_964483775.1 uncultured Caulobacterales bacterium | reverse complement strand
GGAAGAAGGCATCGTCCCCGGCGGCGGCACGGCTCTGCTTCGCGCCTCTCGCTTCATCGACGCCAAAGGTGAAAACGCCGACCAAGACGCTGGCATCGAGATCGTGCGCAAGGCGCTCGAATCGCCAGTGCGTCGGATCGCTGAGAACGCGGGCTGGGAAGGCTCGATCGTTGTTGGCAAAATCACCGAAGCCAACAAAGCCAACTGGGGCTTCAACGCCCAAGCCGAAGAGTTCGTGGACATGGTCGAATCCGGCATTGTCGATCCGGTCAAAGTGGTGCGTCACGCGCTGCAAGACGCCGGTTCCGTCGCCGGCTTGATCCTGACCACTGAAGCCAGCATCGCCGAGGCGCCCAAGAAAGACGCGCCTGCTCCGGCCATGCCGGGCGGCGGCATGGGTGGCATGGACTTCTAAGCCAAGCCGTCCAGTCTTTGTGATGCATGAACTTGCGCGGGGCGGTCCGAGAGGACTGCCCCGTTTCATTGTGGCCGCGGACGACATGACGGAGGAATTACGGAACCGTCATTCATGTGAAAGCAAGAATTTACCTTCTACACGTCAGAGTGACCGCGTTCGATCACGGTCGGACACCTTCGACATGAACCTCTTAGGGGCGGCGGGTGACGTCGCCCCGCCTTTTCGGCACATTCGACCGGCGCACACAACCAAACAGCGCGCATAAAAAAGCTGGCCCGAAGGCCAGCAAAAGTATCGGTCGGTCGAAAGAGGGACGCCTTGCGTACAAGGCTCCCGCCAGCGGACGCACCGTCCACAAGCTCCCAAGAGTACGCCCTGTCGCCGCCCAATTGTCAAGCGTCAAATTGAATACGCGCACAAATTGTAGCGATCCCTGCCGTGCGAACACGCCCCATTTAGCGATCTGCCCCAGCGCGCACCGCCTTTTTGAGAAAACGCGAGAGCTCAGACCGCGCCAACCGCGTCTGAGCGGCCTGTCCCTCGCGCCATTCTTCATTGCTGGCGATCCCTTGCGCCAGCTGGGATCCGAGCGCCAAGTCCTTGACGGTCACCTGGCGCGCCTTGCGCTCATCTTCGCCGATGATCACCGCAAAGCGCGCTCCGCGTTTGTCAGCATATTTCAGCTGTTTGCCCATATTGCCGCCGCCCATATAGACCTCAACCGGCATACGGGTTTGAGTCCGCACGCGCTCGGCGAGCGCCAGATAGTGCGCCATCTGGTCAGCCTCCACGGCCAGAACAACCGTGAGGGGCGCGCTTGCATCATCCTCCAGCCGACCGGTCAGGCGCAAGGCGGCCGCAAACCGCGATACACCAAACGAGAACCCCGTCGCCGGCATGCTTTGCCCACGAAATCGAGCCACCAGGTCATCATAGCGCCCGCCTCCGCCCACCGATCCGATGCGCACCGGCTGTCCCTTCTCATTGTGCACCTCAGCGAGGAACTCCGCCTCAAACACCGCACCGGTGTAATACTCAAGACCGCGGACAATCGAGGGGTCGAACACCGCCTCGCCCGACCCGACATCCTGTGCCGACAACAGCTCATCAATGGCGCGCAGATCAGCAAGCCCGGATCGACCAAGCTCGGTCTGCCCCACCGCCTTCTCCATCTGAGCCACGACCGCGCCGCGATCCTCCCCGCCGGCCTGCACAAAAGCGAGCACAGCGTCGATCGCGCCCGGCGTAAGCTTGGCGCCCTCGGTGTAATCGCCCGACTCATCGCGTCGCCCTTCGCCAAGCAACGCAGCCACACCCTCAAGGCCCAACCGATCAAGCTTGTCGATCGCGCGCATCACCGACAAGCGCTGGCGGGCGCTATCGGCATCAGAGCCAGGCGCGGCGAGCGCCAGCAGGCCGTCCAACAACCGTCGGTCATTGATCCGCACCACAAACTCACCCTCGCCAAGGCCCGCAGCCCGCATGACCTTGACGGCAAGAGCGATCATTTCAGCATCAGCAGCGGGGCCAGCCGCCCCCACGGTATCGGCGTCACATTGGATGAACTCGCGGAACCGGCCAGGACCCGGCTTTTCGTTGCGATACACAGGGCCGGCCTGGTAACGGCGAAACGGCTTGGCCAACGCATCAAAATGCTCAGCGGCGAAGCGGGCGAGCGGCGCAGTCAAATCGTAGCGCATCGCCAACCACTGCTCATCATCGTCACGCAAAGCGAAGACGCCCTCATTGGGCCGGTCTGCGTCGGGCAAAAACTTGCCCAACACATCAGCAAATTCAAACGTCGGCGTTTCGAGGGGCTGAAAGCCGTGCGCCTCGTAGACCGTACACGCCTTGGCGACCAACGCGCGCTCAGCCTCCAGCGCTCGTCCCGACTTGTCTTCAAAGCCGCGTGGTCTGCGGGCCTTAGGACGCTGGGGCTTTTTCGCTTTCTTGCCTGTGGGCTTAGGCGACGATTGCGGATCGCTGACGGTGTTGCTGCTCATGCCGACAGTTCAAGGGCGCCTTGGCGCGCAATGCAATCACTGTTCACCCCGCCCCCGGCTCGATCCACCGACGAACGCACATGCAGCAATTGCACGACGCCCACGAGCCCCTAAACTGAGACAAAGATCAGTTATCGAGGTCGCTTTCATGGATCGCCCCCTTGCACCGGCGCCAGCGCCGCCACCTGACAACACCCCCGCCAACGCCCCGGTGTTGCGTGCGGTTCTGCTCGGCTGCGGCACAGTTAATGGCGGCGTGCTGGCGCGCGCCGAGGCTAGCGGTCCGGCGCTTGGCCTGCGCGTCGTCGCGGTGCTGACCCAAAGCCCGCGCCCCGAGCGCAGTGATGATGCGCGCTGGACCACCGACCTTGAGGCCGCCCTCACAACGCCCGCCGACATCGTGATCGAGGCCATGCCCGACACGCCCGACGCCGAGCGGGGCGTTGAACAGGCGCTCGAACGCGGCCTTGCGGTTGTATCGGCGAACAAAATGGTGCTGGCGCGTCGCCCAGACTTTGAGGATCTGGCGCGCAGCCATGGCGCGCCATTGCGTTATTCCGCGGCCGTTGGCGGCGGCGTGCCCATCCTGGAGACCATCGCTCACATGCGTGCGCAAGGCGATCAGATCACGGCCGTGCGCGGCGTGCTGAACGGGACCTCGAACTATGTCCTCGACCAACTCCACGCCGGTCGACCCTTCGCTGACGCCATCGCTGAAGCCCAAGCCGCCGGTTTCGCCGAAGCCGATCCGAGCGCGGACCTTGACGGATGGGACGCAGCGGCCAAGGCCAGTCTCATCGCCCGGGCGGCGCTAGACGCCCCCATCCCGCTCGACGCCATCAAGCGACAGTCGATCACGCCCTCGACAACGCACGTGATTGGCCAAGCCAAGACCACAGGGAGCATAGTGCGCCAGTGCGCTGTCATTGATGAGGGCTCGGCGTCCCAAGCGCGTATCGACCTTCAGGCGCTCGCGCCCGACGACCATCTGGCCTCAGCGCACAATGAGGAGAACGCCGTGGAGATTCACGTGGCCGACGGCCGCATCGAACGCCTGCACGGCAAGGGCGCAGGACGCGAGCCGACCGCCGACGCCATATTCGCTGACGTCGCGGCCATTCGCGCCGAATGGAGACCTGTTTGAGCGTAACCAGCGCACCCATTGCCGGCGCAGACATCAGCACGGACGTGATGCTGCCCTCGGGGGCGGTTGTGACGGCGACCGGTCGGGTATACGGGCCCAGCCAAGGGCCAATGGCCGTGGCGCTGGGCGGGATCTCGGCTCATCGTCACCTCGCCCCCGCCCCGGGGCAGGACGGCTGGTGGACCCAGCACGTCGGCCATGGTTGCGCGTTCGACACCCAACGCTGGCGTGTCATGTCCATGGATTTCTTAGCCGAAGACGCCGCAATCCCCTCGACGCGCGACCAGGCGATCGCTGTTGCGGCCCTGTGCGACGCGCTGGACGTTCAACGCGTCCGCGTCATTGGCGCGTCCTACGGCGGCATGGTCGCCCTGGCCATGGCGGCGACCTATCCTGAACGCGTGGACAAGGCCGCCGTGATCAGCGCCGCCGACAAGCCCTCGGCAATGGCGCTCGCTTGGCGATCGATTCAACGCGCCATCATCGCAATGGGAGAAGACTTGGGCGACCCGCGCGCCGGCATCGCCATGGCGCGTCGACTGGCCATGACGACCTACCGCACGCCGCGTGAGTTTGAAACGCGCTTCCAGTCCGCTGCGGAGATCGACGCCTACCTCGCCGCGCGCGGCGACGCCTTCGCCAGCGTCATGTCGCCGGCCCGCTATCAGGCTTTGTCCCTGTCCCTCGACACCCACCACGTCGACATGACTGACATCGCGTGCCCATTGGCCATGCTGGCGGTGCGCGAGGACCTCTTAGTGCCATACGAGCACATGCAAAGCGCGGCGCAGCGCGCGCCCGACGCCTCGATCACGCCCCTATCGTCCCTTTATGGCCACGACGCTTTTTTGAAGGAGGACGCCGCGGTTGGCGCCTTCATAACGGCATGTCTAGCCGACTGACGACCGCGGGCTGCTTACGAAAAACGCGGCGCGGAACCGCGCTGATGATGGCGACAAGCACAAGACCCAGGGCGACCAGACCGACCCACACCAAACCGGCCACCGCCGTGTGATCGCCGGGTTGGCGCAGTCCAACCGCCCACACGACAGCAGCGCTGAGCACAAGCAGGCCATGCGCGAACCCGACCAACCACGGCATGGCGCGACCCGCTTGGCGCATCATCACCGCGATCACGCTGAACCCACACAGCACGATGACAAGTCCCGGGGCGAGAAAGTCGCTGAGCATATGAGCCTGGTCGACAACCGTACCGCGCGGCCCGTCAGACCCGGCCGTGGCGATGGACGCGGCGACCGCCTGGATACACGCCGCGAACCAACCCGCCGACCCGAAAGCCAGATAAGCAAGCCCCGACCCACTGCGCGCCCCGTCGACCATGTTCACCGTCAGGGCGATGAGCAGAATGAAAAATCCTGCGATCAGTTCGGTGGGCGGGCCGCCGGCGCGCCCCTCAATCGGCGAGCTGGCGCCCAACGAGGCGGAAACGCCGCCAATCACCGCGCTGCAGGCAATGGCCACAATGCCGAAGACCGCGACCAACCAAAACAAGCCGCTAAATCCGCGCGCGCGCTTGGTCCAGATGGCCAGCGGCACGGCGCCGAACAGCGCCGGCGCCACCCCGAAAACCAAGGCGAGACGGGACCACTCCCCCAACGCCCGAACCTGCTCCGATGAGGTTGAGCCCGGCATGAGGGCCTTCGCAAAGGCCTGTGCGACCGGCAGATTCAGGTTCAACGCCTGGAGCGCTGCGGCTGCGGAAAGGCTCACAAGCAACCAGAGTAAGCCCACGCCGACAACCAGAATGCGGCTCACGCGTTCATCACCGATCGAATCCTCGCGAGCAACGCTTGGGTCGAAGGATCGTGCGCGCTCGCATCCCCGCCCGCGAGCGTGGCCAACGCCCCGACGGCGAGCACCTTACCAAGCTCGACGCCCCATTGGTCGAAGGGATTGATCCCCCAAAACACCGAATTCACAAACGTTTTGTGCTCATAAAGCGCGATCAGCGCCCCCAGCCGCTCTGGTTTCAGGTCCGGCAGAACGATCACGCTCGACCCCCGGCCGCCGGGACACACGCGGTGCGGCGCCAATCGGCGCGCATCGTCCGCATCCAGCCCCTCATCAAGCCCTTTGCGCTCAGCCTCAGCCAGCGACAAACCGCGCAACAAAGCTTCCGACTGAGCCGCCATGTTCGCCAGCAACGCCCGACTGTGTTCGGCGCGCCCCTCACCATCATCGAGGACACCCACAAAATCGACCGGCGTCGTATCAGGACCTTGATGCAATTGCTGAAAATAAGCGTGCTGAGCGTTTGTCCCCTCGCTCCCCCACACCACACAAGACGTGACGCCCGCCACGTCGCCCTCGGCGGTCACGCCCTTACCGTTGGACTCCATTTCCAGCTGCTGGAGATAAAATGGCAACAAGTTCAAGCGCTTTGCGTACGGCACGACGGCCCGGCCGGCGAGCCCAAGGCACGCTCGGTTCCAAACATCCACGCAGGCCAACAACACCGGCGCGTTGGCGAGCAACGCAGCCTCGGCAAAATGTGCGTCCTTGGCGGCGCCGCCGGCAAGGAGGGCGTCAAATCCGCCCTCCTGCAGCCCAATCTCGACAGCCAAACTGACCGACGACCACAAAGAGTACCGCCCGCCAACCCCCTCATCGAAGGCGAAGATGGCGTCCTCAGCAACGCCGAACGCGCGCGCCCGGTCCGGACGTGCGGTCACCGCCGCGATATGTTGGCTCGCCTCCCCCTCGTCCAAGCTCTCGCGCAGCCAAGCTCGCGCGGCCTCGGCGTTCAAACGGGTTTCTTGGGTGGTGAAGGACTTTGACGCCACGACCACCAGCGTTCCGTCCGGGTCAATGCCCGACAAAGCATCATTGATGTCGGCCGGGTCGACATTGGCGACGAAGCGCACATCCACACCAGGCTCACGCTCATGTTTGAGCGCCTCCCAGACCAAGCGCGGCCCAAGATCCGATCCGCCAATGCCGATGTGCACAATGGTCCGCAAGGGCCGCCTGCGCGCGCCCGTCCGCTCTCCTGACCGCACAGCATTGGCGAACGCGCGAGCCTGACCGCGCAAATGGGCCGCAGCGTCCCGCGCCTCTTGGCTCAGCCCACCGCCACGAGCGGCCGTGTGCAGGGCCGCTCGTTGCTCGGTGGCGTTCACAATCGCTCCGGTCAGCAGGTCGTGTCGCTTGCCGGCGAACCCACGTTCATCCAACACATGTTGGAGCGCGGTGAGGCCAGGCTTTGGCAAACGCTGTTTGGACAGGTCAATGCTGAGCCCGGCGGCGTCAACGCGAAAGCGATCAAGCCGATCTGGCTCTGCAGCGAACAGATCCCGTCGCAGATCGCCCCGCATGTCGTCGGCCAGCGCGGCGACGTCGGCCCAACGCGTCAAAGCTGTGAGCATACCAATCCCCCATCCGGCGGCCCGGGCCCACAATCGCGACCCTCACGGTAAGGGAGTTATGCTGAAGCGCCCCGACCGATCAATCTACGATTATCAGCCCGCATATTGTCGTCGGCGGCCCAAAACAAAAGGGCCGACCCACAAGGGATCGGCCTCAAAGACAGCGTGAAGACTAGGAACTAGCCAAGATCATTCTTGATTGAGCAACCATAGGCGCGTGTTTCGGTTACTTCGATCTCTTCGCCATTGGCGATCGCCGTCAAAGCATCATCAACATAGTTCGTTGCGCCCTCGACGTCCGAGGCCCGCGCCGTTGCGCGATCATCAATGGCGCCCGAATAACGCAAGGTCCCTTCATGGATCACATACATGTGCGGCGTGGTGCGCGCATCATACAGCGTGCGAATGACGTTGTCGGGATCAAGAAGGATCGCATCGGTGGCCCAGCCGCGCTCTTCAGCAATGGCGTTGGCTTCCTCAGCGCTCACATACCCTTGGGTGTCTGGAGCCGACGAGATGATGTTGATCCACACCACGCCTTGTTCGGTCCATTTGGTCTGAAGCGATGGCATGTTGTCCGTCGCCACATAGTGCTTTTTCACATAGGGACAGTCATGGTTGGTCCATTCGAGCACCACGGTCTGGTCGGCGTAGTCCGAAAGCGAGACAGTGTTGCCGTTGGTGTCAGTGGCCGTAAAGCCCGGCGCTTCATCGCCAGGACCAGGAGAGGCGCTAGCGCTAGCGACAGCAAGCAATGAACCGGCTGTCAAAGCAGCTGTTGCCAAGAGGCTGGCGGCCAAACCAAACTGTCTGCGCGAAACCATGAGCGTGTCCCTTTTTGAACGCATTGGATATATGGGATCTGAAGGCTCCGATCACAACCGCTCCACCGCGTCGATAACGATCGCCGGCGTGAGCGTTTGCGGCAGAATCTCCACATCGCCATCCTTACTATGAAGTAAATAGAGCGGAACGCCCGCTCGACCATAGCGATTCAGCTCTTGTGCGATCTCATCGTTACGATTGGTCCAATCCGCGGTGAGGAACACCACGTCGTGTGCGGCAAAAGCGTCCCTAACCACATCGCGGTTGAGCGTCGTCGCCTTGTTCGCTTGGCAGGTCACACACCATTTGGCGGTGAAGTCGACGAAGACATGGTAGCCCTGGTCCTGCAGCTCGGCGACGCGTTGGGGGCTCCAATCGGTCGAGCCGCCATCCTGCGCAGCCACCGGATCTGAAGCGACCAAAACGCTCGCGGACACCCCGAGCAGCGCCAACACCGTCGCCACACCGCCGACGCCGCGCGCAAACCAGGCCTGCACGGACCCGCGCTTAAGTTCGGTGAACGCCCACACCAAGAACGCCGACGCCGTCAAAGCCAGCAGTAAGAAGCCGACACCGTTTTCGCCGGCCTGACCGCCAACCGTCCAAACCAACCACACCACCGTGACGAACATCGGAAACGCCAAGACTTGCTTGGTTTTGTCCATCCACGGTCCGGGCCGCGGCATTTTGCGGAACAAGCCCGGCGACATGCTCAGCGCCACGAAAGGTGCGGCAAGACCAACACCCATCAACAAGAAGAAAAGCACAATGATCGGAGCCGGCTGGGTGAAGGCCGCGCCCAACCCCACCCCGAGAAACGGCCCGATGCACGGTGCGCCGACGACGACGGCGAGCACGCCGGTAAAGAACGCGCCGGCATTGCCGCCTTGCGCGGCCAAGCCCGACCCAACGCCTTGCAGCGACGTGCCAATTTCAAAAAAGCCAAGCAAGTTCAGGCCAATCAGAAAGACGATCACCGCCAAGATCGACACAAGCAGGGGATTTTGCAGCCAAGCGCCATAAACCGCGCCGCCCAAGCTTGCCTGCAAACCAGCTAGCGCGATCCCAAGGATTGCGAACGTGGTCAGAACACCGGCGAGAAACAGCAAACCATGCCTGCGGATTTCGCCAGCCTGATCATGCGCTTTGCCAACAAACCCGGCCGCCTTCATGGACAAGACAGGGAAAACGCACGGCATCAGATTCAAGATCAGACCGCCCACCAAGGCAAACAGCAACAACACAGGCAGCCCAAGCGCCGCTTCGTCCGAACCAACTGGCCCAGCGCCACCGGCGGCCGAGGAGCTCCCCGTAGGCGCCGCCGCGATTTCAAACGCCTCATGCACCGGCGCCCCATCGACCAATCGGGTAAAGCCGATGACGCCGTTTTCGGCCGTGACCGCGTCAGACCAATCCAGCATGGGCGTCAAGGTCACGGCGACCGTGTCACCGGAGACGACGATGTCCTGGGCGGCGTTGTGATCAATCACTTTGTTCGAGAACGGAAAAAACCGCACGTCTTGGACTTCGCCAAGCTCAACCGCACGGGCAAACGCAGCGTCTTGCAACGACAACGCCACCGTGTCGCCATCATGGCGCAGGCCGGCGTCAATGTCGACCAGCTGCGGGGCCTCGGCGAGCGCGGCGTCGATGCGCGGCCCCCACACAGGGTCGCGCTGACTGTCAGTCGATACCGCAACGTCGAGCGAGAGGACGATGCCCTCCACCGGAATGCAGATCAATTCGCATTCCAGCCAGTACAAATCGGCGACCAAGGTCAGGGTGTCGCCCGCCTGCGCTGTGTCGGGCACGCTCACCGGCGTCACCAACAACGTCTCGTCCTCAAAGCCATAATTGGTGAGGATGCCTTCAACCGGGATCGCCTCGGGCGCCGGCCAAATGATCTCGCCAGCCTCAACGCCCTCGGGCAGCGTCCACGTGATTTGGGTCGCCTCGCCAGAGTCGCCCGGATTGCGCCAATAAGTGTGCCATCCAGGATTGTGTTCGAGAACCAAGGCGACATGCACAGTGCCGCCCGGCGCAACGCCATTCAGGTCAGACGCAAGCCGAACGGTGACGTTCTCGCTGCTGGCCGGCGGGCTTTCATTGGCGTTCGCCGCGCCGTTCCACATGATGAGCGCCGCCATGACGCTAAAAACCGACAACCAAATCCGTGACATCGAACACCTCAACCGCGCGATCTTGAAGATTGTAGTGGCCATATAGATGATTTTTTCCCAACGCGCTGGCCCCCTAACGGGCTTGTGACGCAAAGCGAGAACGCCGCGAGAATGCGTGAGCGATGCTGAGCCGCTGTGGCTTGACCGCCATAGACGATTGTCTGACCGACCAAATTCGCCGATAGAGTGCATCCATGAGCCTCTATTTCGAAGAAGTGATTGTCGGCGATGTGATGAGCTTTGGCGCTGAGCCCTTGCGTAAGGCTGACGTTGATGAGTTTCGCCACCGCTTCGCCCCGCTCTTGCCTGAGGGCGCCGACGCGGCCCCGCGCAAAGGCGAAATCGCGGCCGCCCAGGCGCACATCTACGCCATCTGGGCGCGCATGCTCTATGAATACACCCAAGACTGGCCCATCGTCGCACGGATCGGACAGGATCAGTTGCGCTGGTACAAAACCGCCTTTTCCGGCGATGTGCTGAGCGTGCGGATGACCATTCTCGCCAAGGAGCGCGGTCATCCCGATGGCGGCGTGGTCGTGACCCAACACGAAGTGATGAACCAAGACGGCGAGCTGGTCATGTCGCTGATGTCGCGCGCCGTCTTGGCCTGTTTGGAAGCGCTGTAGGCGGCCTACACCGTAGCCGCAGCGGGGCTTGCCGTATTGGCGCGAATAGCCCGCTCCAAAATGCGCTGCCAGTTGATCAGCGACAAATTGTGCACATAGATCGCCGCAAGAGCGCCGTTGTTGCGAAGTTCGACAAGTTTATCAGCAGGCAGCTGGTTGAGCTTCTCGATTGAAACCGCGAAATACTCCGCCAAAGGCCGCGCGTCTTGCAAGTTTCCGTCGTCCCCTCGGGGCTGGAAACTCACGCTTTTGTTCTCGAACAGATCGAGTTCCATGAACAATTTTGACAATTGCTCAGTCAACTGGCGCTGTTGCTCAAACCCCTTGAGGAATTCAACGGCGTCATTGGTGTACTGAGTGGGCTCTTTCCCATTGAAGAATGGCTGATCAGGATTGTCGCTCACCAGCTCGGATTCACGGTCGACGCACACAACAAAGCCTTGCTGATCTTGTGCTTCGGCCAGAACGAACGGATAGCGGCGGATGAAGCCTGGCAGGTACACGCCATCCTCAAGCTCGCCAGCCGCAGTGATGAACAGATTGGCCCCGCGCCGCAGGCCCATCACAGCCAGCGGCATTTTGTTTTCGCCCGAAAAAATAATCGGATAGTTGAGCGCCACCGGGCCAAACTCGCCCACCGTCACGGGCACCACATGCGCCTCGCGCACAAACCCCCAAGGCTGTTCGATTTTCTTCAGACCCAGTCCGGCGTGGGCTTCAGCGCTCAGCGGTTCGGGCTTTTTGTAGAACGGGATGGTCCCAGTGATTTCAGGCGTGCCGGGCGCGTCGGACATAGAGGATCTCCTTCAATGAAATTTGGGCCTCTATAGCCACCACGCGCCCGAACGCCAACGCTTGAGCCACGCCGGATGCAGCCAGCCCTAAAACGTGCTGGCGATCGACACCTTGAACGACCGTCCTGGCAGCGGCACCTGGTCCTTAAGGAACGAGGTGTGCAGCCGCGCTTCTTCGTCGGTCACGTTATCGATCGCAAAAACGAGACGCACATCGTTGTCGGTAAACGGCCGCGCCGTCGCTGACAGATTGAGCAGGGTGTAGCTGTCGGTGGGCAACTCAAAGGCCGCCACGTCATCCTGCTCGGCCGCATAGATCACCTCGCCGCGAGCCGAGAACCAGTCGCGGGAGAAATCAAGACCAAGCGTGGTGGAGAACGGCGGGATGCGCGGAACATCACCCGCGCTGTCGGTCTCCGCCTGCACGTACTCAAAGCTCGCATCACCGCGCAACGAACCGAAGGCGAACTCGCCCAAGATCGCTTCTACGGCGACTTCGGCGCCGTAGAAGCTGGCGTCGTCCTGCGTGAAGATGAACACCGGCAACCCGTCTTCTTCGCCGCCAGTCGGGGCAAGGAAGATAAAGTCTTCGAATTCAGTGACAAACACGCCGGCGTCGATGGAGAACTGGTCGGCGTCATAGCGCGCGCCCAGGTCAAGGCCGATCGCCGTTTCCTTATCAAGACGCGGATCACCGACTTCAAATGCATTGGTGGCCAAGTGTGGACCACCGGCGAAAAGCTCGACATCAGCCGGGGCGCGTTCGGTCAACGCCAGGTTGGCGCTCAAAAACACATTGTCTGTCGGGCGCAGGAAGGCGCCGGCCGAAACACTGAACAAGTCGAACGACTGATCCAAGGCCTCGCTGGTCAGATCGGTGCTCGGATCGAAATCAGCGAGCAGTTCCCGCGACTCAACGTTTTCGTCAGGCAAAGCCGACACATCGCCGTCAACAGCCTCAATGTCTCTGCGCTCGTACCGCAACCCGCCTTCAAAACCGAAGCCGCCAAGGTCATAGCGCCCCGCGCCGAACACGCCGAAATCTTCGGTCAACACTGGCGGGACAAACGCTTCTTCGCCAAGGGCGCTGAAATCCGTGCGCAAGGCCTGGAACCCGACCGTGCCGGTCAACGGCCCGTCACCACGGCGCACAGCCGCGGCGCGGATCTCCCAACCTTCATTTTCAAATTCGGTCGCCACCTCGCCGTTTGGCTCGATTTCCTCGTGCTCATAGACCGAGTATCCCGCCGCGAAGGTCAGCGCATCAAAACCAAGGCCATCGAAGCGGAACTCGCCCCGGCTATCAATCCGCACCTGGTTCATGTCGAGGCGCGGGCCGACAAAAATGTCCGGGCCTTCTTCTTCCTCGCCCTCTTCGCCTTCACCCTCTTCGTGCTCGTGCTCATGGCCGCCAGGCAGACCATACTCAGCGTCGAACAGCTTCACCGACACCCCGGCAAACCCCCAATCGCCAATCAGGCTGGCGCCAGCGCCCAGCGTTTCGAAGGTGTAGTCCGTGTTCGGCACGAAACCGGAGACTTCCTCCTCGTCCTCGTGCTCCTCGCCTTCTTCTTCCTCGTGCTCAGCTTCTTCGGCGGCCCGGAACAGGGCGGACTCCGCAAAACCGGGAATGTCAAACTCACGCGCGTCCCGCTGCGAAGCCTCAAGCGAAAACACCAGCGGGCCAAGACCCGTGCTCACACGGCCGGCGAACTGCGTGCCCTCATCCACCGAGGTGTAGCCAGCGCGAAAAGCGCCATCGAACGTCCCATCGACTGGCTCGCTCGCAATGGCGCCGTCGACAATGTTCACCACCCCGCCCACAGCGTTGCCACCGTAAGCAATGGCCGAAGCGCCGCGCAAAATGTCGATGCGCTCAGCTTCCAAAACCTCAGAGGTGACAGCGTGGTCCACGCTCACCGCAGACACGTCGATCAGGCCGACGCCATTGCGCAACACCCGCACCCGGTCCCCACCCAGGCCGCGAATGATGGGCCGGCTGGCGGCCGGGCCGAAATAGGTCGAGCTCACACCAGGCACGCCGGCGAGCGCATCACCCAGCCCGCCAACAAAACCGTCCTGCAGCTCCACAAGCGACAGCGATTCAACCGGCTGCAGCGCTTCACCCGCGAGCGTTTCAAGCGAAACGCCCGTCACGAGGATCAGGTCAGAATCGGCGGACGGATCAGCGTCATTGTCCTGCGCCGCCGCGCCAACGGCGCACAAGGCGACCAAACTGACCGTGGATAGAAACTGCGTCATGACCGATCCCCTCGATGCGAACGTTATAATATCACGACTAACGCATGGTCAGTTGGCCAGCAAGTCCCAACCTGCTTAGTTTGCTGGCATGACTGATCGCGCCGAAATCGATGCGTTTCTCGAAACCGCCGAGGCAGTGTGCCGACGCTCGGGAGTCCGCTTCACCGACACGCGCAAACGCACGCTGTTGGCCATGCTCCAAGTGGGCCGACCCGTGAAAGCGTATGATTTGTTGCCAGCGCTGGGCAGAGATGGCGAACCAGCCAAACCGGCGACCGCCTACCGCGCGCTGGAGTTTCTCGAAGCCGTCGGGCTCGTCCATAAGATCGCAGGCATGAACGCCTTCATTGTGTGCAAGCGCGGCGGGGGCGCGCACGTCACCAGCTTGTACATCTGTGAGCGCTGCGGGGACGCTTATGAACACATCATGGCGCACGCCCACAGCTGCGACCCGCCTCCAGGCTTTACGGTCACGCGCTCGGTCCACGAACACTACGGCGTCTGCGCCGCCTGCGCGCGGGCCTAACATGACACACACGCGCACATCGTCGCGGATGTGAGACGGAGACCACGATGCGAGAATTATGGCGTGGCAACGCCAACGCATGGAAATGCGACGAGCTGGGGCATCTGAACATCCGTGGCTATCTCGCCAAAGCCATGGAGGCGTTCACCGTCCTTGGGGCGCAGCTCGGCCTGAACAACCCCCATGACCCAGCCGCGTTGAGCATCGTGGTGCCCCGTCTCATTCACATCCGCTTTTTGAGCGAAGCGCGCCCCGGCGCTGGATTGAGCATCTCAGGCGGCCTGACAACCCATGACGCCAACAGCCTCACCGCCGCCTTGTTGATGCGCCACCATCCTGGCGAACGGCCAGCGGCGGGCCTTGCCGTCACCGCCGACCACGTCACCCCGCAAACGCGCATGCCGTTCGATTGGCCCAAGCGCTTTGCGGCCCGTGCGCAAGATTGGTTTATGGCCCGTCCGGAGGCGTGCACGCCGCACAGCCTCGGTCATCCCGCCCACACATTCGACCGAACCACATTGACGCGGCTGGGCGCGCCCACCATTGGCCGCGGCGCATTTCAACGTTCTGAGACCGACCGTCGCGGCTATGTGGAGCCCCACATCTTCCTCGCGCGGGTGTCCGACAGCTTTCAGCATTGCATTGAACCGGCGTCGGTCAAGCTCGAAGCCGATGGGCTCAGCGTCGCCATGCTTGAGGCGCGTCTCACCATCACCAATCCCGCGCGTCTGGGTGAAGGGTTTGAGTTGATGTCTGCGTTTTCCCAGTTGTCGGGACGCACCATGACGCTCGCCCATCACTTTTTCGAAGCCCAGTCCGGCACATTGCTGGCTCACCTTGAGGCGATCTCCGTCTTCTTTGATCTCACAGCGCGGCGCGCCATATCCCCACCCCGCGAGGTCAGCGAAGCCTTGCAGGGTCGACTGATTCCAGCACTCGCGCGCCCATCGGTGTAACGCAGCCCTCGCACGTCTGTGCGCAGCGCTCACGCAAAAGGCGGCCCAATCACACAAGGTCCGCCTTCGTCCGTGATGGGGATTGATTGGCGTGCGGCCGAAGAACGGCGCACATCCAGACCATCAACGCATCCAAGCGCCAACCCCATAGGAGGACGTCATGCCCAACACCCTGTCACTCGGACAACGCCCATTGCTTTTCGTCGTGCTCGCGCTCTTCGGCATTCTTGCCGCCTGCAGCCCCACCGCAACCACCGCCGCATCAGCATCCCCCGGCGATGTCGTCGCCAGCGGCGAGCTTGAGCGTAAATCCAAACGCACCAGCGGTGATTTTGAAATCGTTGAGACCGAAAACGGCCACGTCTTGCGTCTCAGCGACAACTTCCGCACCGGCTCCGGCCCGGATGTGAAGGTGTTCCTGTCCCGCCAAAACGCCAGCAGCGCAAACGGCCGCAACGCCACCCGCGACGCCGTATTGCTCTTTGAGTTGCCGCGAACAAGCGGCACCCACGAGATCGCCATCCCAAGCGACATCGACATCAGTGAGTTCCGGTCCGTGCTGATCCACTGTGAACAATATTCGGTCCTCTTCGGCGCCGGCGATATCCGGTTCTCATAGGGCCAGTCATCAGTCAGGACGTCATGTCCACGCCATCCCAGCCCGGAGTGCGCGCCACTCCGGGCCGTGTGCGTCAACCGCCCTATGCCTGTGGCCTATGCCTGTGGCCTATGCCTGTGGCCTATGCCTGTGGCCTATGCCTGTGGCCT
>CAZADA010000062.1:0-1958 GCA_964483775.1 uncultured Caulobacterales bacterium | reverse complement strand
ATGCCTGTGGAATGTGACGCAACAGCGCTTGAATCCGCAGCACGTCCCCATCCGATCGCGCCCCGTCCAAAGCATCGTCAAACGCTGCGCGCGCCTCGGTCCATTCCCCCTGCACCACGTTGAGCGCGCCCAGCGCCAGCTGTGAGGAGCGGTGCTCTGGGGCGAACGCGAGCACCCGTCGGAACATGGCGGCCGCCGCATCATAATCGCCCGAACGCGCCCAACACGCCCCCTCAAGCCATACCCGCTCAGGATCAAACGCCGCATCGCCAAGTCCACCCACGCCGAGATCACACAGCGCCGGGTCCAACGAACCGAACATCACCTCCAGCACAGGGTGGATGGTCTGTGTTTTGGGTTCAGGCCGCTTTGGCTGAGCGGTGACCGGGACAGGCGCGGCCTGCCTGCGGGACACAAACTCCAGATCAGCGTACACACGCCGCTCCGTCACCCGGATGGACGCGGTCGCGACCGGCGCGGCCAGTTCAAAGTCCACCTGCACCCGCCCAGGGCCCGCCTGCGCCATCACTCGGCGGACCAAGCCGCCCGGCGGCGCCTCAAAGCCCGTATTGGTCAACACCCGCACGCCCGCCACATCGAGCCGAACGCCCGTCGATGTGATAGCGACATCAGCACTGCTCGGCGCGCCGGCGAACTCGATCATCACCGAACCGCGATCGCCCTGACGGGCATACCCAATGTCGCGCACCTGCCCGAACGCCTCCGCGCTCAAGGTCAGGCACGCCATCCACAGACCTGCGAGTTTCCAAAACATGCCGTTGCTTTGCCGCAGACGCGCTAATCCAACGCCAAATCGAGCGCTTTCATAAAGTTTGCGCCAAACCCTGCCCGCGCCGTATAGCTGCGCGCAACCATCAGGAGGAATTGCCATGAGCGCGCGCCAAGCTGTCATCGTCTCGTACGCCCGCACGGGGCTCGCCAAGTCGCTACGCGGCGGTTTCAACATCACCCACGGCGCCGCCATGGCCGGCCACGCCCTCAACCACGCCATGCAACGGGCCAAGCTCGATCCGGCCGAGCTTGAGGATTTCATCCTGGGCTGCGGCTATCCCGAAGGCGCAACCGGTCACAACCTCGCCCGCAACGCCGCCGTGAAAGCCGGGTGCCCCGAAGACGCAACCGGCGGCATGACGATGACGCGCTACTGCGCCTCGGGCCTCAACGCCGTGGCCAACGCCGCCTTCCAAATCGTGGCGGGCGGATCAGACGTGATGGCCGCTGGCGGTGTGGAGAGCATTTCCTTGGTGGAGCGGGGCATGAAAGATGATGGCCAACCGGCTCTCAACGCTCACCATTTCATTGAGCCCGAACTGTTCGGCGCACACGGCGCGTTGTGGATGTCCATGATCGAAACCGCAGAGATCGTCGCCGAGCGCTACGGTGTCTCCCGCGAACTTCAGGACGAGTATGCGCTGCAGAGCCAGCAGCGCACCGCTGCGGCGCAAGACGCCGGAAAGTATGCCAACGAAATTGTGCCGCTCGAAACCACATGGCGCAAATTCGACAAGGCCACCGGTACGAGTGAGGACGTGACCTACACGGTTGAGCGCGACGAGAACAACCGCCCGCAAACCACGCTCGAAGCGTTGCAGGGCCTCAACCCGGTTTTCGCCAACGGCCAAAAGGTCAAGGAAGGCAAATTCATCACAGCGGGCAACGCATCCCAGCTCGCCGACGGCGCCGCGGCCCTGGTGCTGATGGAGGCCAAAGAGGCCGAACGCCGGGGCTTGGAGCCCCTCGGCCGGTTTGTCAGCTTCGCAAGCGCTGCGGTGGACGCCGATGAAATGGGGATTGGCCCGGTGAAGGCTGTCCCGCGTCTGCTGGAGCGCCAGGGGCTGTCCATCGCGGACATCGACCTGTGGGAGCTGAACGAAGCGTTCGCCAGCCAGTGCCTGTATTGCCGCGACGCGTTGGGGATCGACAACGAGGTCTACAAT
>CAZADA010000061.1:8949-17986 GCA_964483775.1 uncultured Caulobacterales bacterium | reverse complement strand
AACCAGTCGGCGCCGCGGCGCAAGATGGTCGGCGCGACGGCGATGGACTCCACATTGTTCACGGTTGTCGGGCAGCCATAAAGCCCCGCGTTGGCGGGGAATGGCGGCTTGATGCGCGGCTGGCCCTTTTTGCCCTCAAGGCTTTCGAGGAGCGCGGTCTCTTCGCCGCAGATGTAAGCGCCGGCGCCATGGTGGATATAGAGATCGAAGTCCCAGCCATGGACATTGTCCTTGCCGATCAGTTTGGCCTCATAGGCCTCTTTGATGGCGTCCTCCATCCGCTGGTATTCGAACATGTATTCGCCGCGGATGTAGATGTAGCAGGCGTGCGCGCGCATGGCGTAGGACGCGACCAAGCACCCCTCAACGAACAAATGCGGATCGTGCCGCATGATGTCGCGATCTTTGCAGGTGCCGGGCTCGGACTCATCGGCGTTGACCACGAGATAATGGGGCCGGTCCCTGACCTCTTTGGGCATGAACGACCATTTGAGACCCGTCGGGAAGCCGGCGCCGCCGCGCCCGCGCAGGCCCGAGGCTTTGATCTGCTCAACAATCCATTCGGGGCCGGCGTCGAGCATGTCTTTGGTCGCGTTCCACGCTCCGCGCTGCTTGGCCGCTTCGAGGCGCCAATCGTGTTGACCATAGAGATTGGTGAAGATCCGGTCTTTGTCCTGCAGCATTCAGCTCTCCACTAACGTTCCACCGCCGTAGGCCCAGGCCCGGCGTCGTTATGTTCAAAGCCGCATCGGTTTGAGCGGCGCGGACGGGCGCGGGGTGGCGGTGTTGATGGTCTCATCTGTTTCATTGCGCGCCGCGCTGGGATCGTCCGATGTCCAAAATGACGGGAATGATAAGGCCCGCGCCAAACACGGCGGCCATGATGGGCCAAGCGACATTGCCTGTTCTCACAAAGGCCAGCAGGCCAACCGTGATGGCCACGGCGTCGATGACAATGACACGCACCAGGGCCCGTTTCTGTCGCGGAGAAAGGTTGGTCTTGGCCATCTAGCTCTCCGCCGGGGCGTCGGCCTTGGGATCGGGCAGATTCGGCAGCGTGGTCGGCGCCGCCCGCGAGCCGTCAATCAGTGAGGCGTCGCTGAGCGTCGTGGCGCCGCCCTCTGGCGCTGAATGCATGCGGTCAGCGCGGGTGCCGGGACGAACGGGCCTGCCCGCGCGCAGATCCTCCAACAAGGTGCGCAGCGATTCAGGCGTGAGGTCTTCGTAATACCAATCTCCGTCAGCGTTGGAGATTTGCACCATGGGTGCGTTCACGCAGGCGCCCAGGCATTCCACTTCCAACCATGACAGCGAGCCATCATCGCTGACGTGTTGTTGTGGACCGATGACCTCCTGGCACACGGCTTTGAGGTCCTCAGCGCCGCGCAGCATGCACGGGGTGGTGCCGCACAGTTGGACGTAGTGCCGGCCGGTGGGCGACAGATTGAACATCGTGTAGAACGTGGCGACTTCGTACACGCGCATATAGGGCATGCCTAACCGCTCCGCGACGACGCGCATGGCGGGCTCGGGCAGCCAGCCGCCCGCTTGTTTCTGGGCGATCCAGAGCAAGGGAATGACCGCAGAAGCTTTGCGCTCGTCGGGGTATTTGGCCAACCAAAACGCAATCTTGGTTTCCGAGGCCGCATTGAAAGCGAAGCTCTGGGGTTGTTCGGCGGCCAAGCGACGTACAGACATTGCGATCTTCCCTGTGTTCCCAGCCTGCGCCGGTGGGCCGCAGTCCCGTTTGTGGTGGCGGGGCTAATCGAACCCGTTGAGCGCCCTTACGGCACGAAAGCAATGCAGGCAAAGAACTTTTGGATCAAGATAGGCAAGGACCTCATCTGTCCACTCCCGCCCCGCTGCGACATAACGCGCCTCGCACTCGGAACACCAGGCCTGGGGCTCTTCGCCCTCCTCATCGGTGAAGAAGAAACCGTGCGGTTGGCCATCGCGCAGACTTTGCGCCGTGTGCGTGCAGACCACGGTGCGTTTGGAACGTCCGTGGGTGGCGCAAGTGATCAGCGTACTCATGGCGCTGGCTATAGCGCGCACCGCGTTGGTTTGGCCACAGGTCGCCAGATGGACCAATCCATCGACCGGCGCGTCTCAGCGCATCGCCCCGCTCTCCCACCCTCAGGGTCGGGCGCGCTTACCGATCGATCTCACCAAACACAATATCCAGCGAACCGAGAATGGCCGAGACATCGGCCAGCATGTGGCCTTTGTTGAGCGCGTCCATCGCCGCCAAATGGGGAAAGCCCGGCGCGCGGATCTTCACCCGGTAGGGCTTATTCGTGCCGTCCGAGACCAGGTAGACGCCAAACTCACCCTTTGGCGCTTCCACGGCGGCGTAGACCTCACCCTCGGGTACGTGGAAGCCCTCGGTGTACAGTTTGAAATGATGGATCAACGCTTCCATGGAGCGTTTCATCTCCGCACGGCGCGGGGGGGCGACTTTGCCGCCCGTCTCCAGCACCGGACCTTCGGGCATCATATCGAGGCATTGCTGCATGATCTTCACGCTCTCACGCATTTCTTCCACGCGGCACAGATAGCGGTCGTAACAATCTCCGTGTTGGCCGACGGGGATCTTAAACTCCAACTCGGAGTACACTTCGTAGGGTTGGGCGCGCCGAAGGTCCCACGGCACGCCGCATCCGCGCACCATCACGCCGGTGAACCCGCGTGCGTAGGCCTCGTCGATTGTCACCACGCCAATGTCGACATTGCGCTGCTTGAAAATGCGGTTTCCCGTCAAGAGCCGCTCAATGTCGTCGAGCGCCTTGGGAAAATGGTCGCACCAGTCGCGAATGTCCTCGATGAGATCGGGCGGCAGGTCTTGGTGCACCCCGCCGGGCCTGAAGTAATGGGCGTGCAGGCGCGCACCCGATGCGCGCTCATAAAACACCATCAGTTTTTCGCGTTCTTCAAAGCCCCAGAGCGGCGGGGTCAGCGCACCAACGTCCAGCGCCTGGGTCGTGATGTTCATCAAGTGATTGAGGATGCGGCCAATCTCACAATACAAAACGCGGATGAACTGAGCGCGCCGCGGCACCTCAACGCTCGCCAGTTTCTCGATGGCCAGGCAGTAGGCGTGTTCCTGGTTCATCGGCGCGACATAGTCGAGGCGATCAAAATAGCCGGTGCCTTGCAAATAGGTCTTGTGCTCGAGCAGCTTTTCCGTCCCGCGGTGCAACAGGCCGATATGGGGATCGACGCGCTCAATAATTTCGCCGTCCAGCTCGAGCACCAAACGCAGCACACCATGGGCGGCGGGGTGCTGGGGACCGAAATTGATGGTGAAGGGTCGGACTTCGGTTTCAGCCATGTTCCTGCTCTTTCGCCTGGTGCGCTCCTGTGTGGACCGCGGTCGCTTGCGCGTCCGATGGGGCGTCTGGTTGCCGGCCAACATGTCGAAGCCGAAAGGCTCGCCGACATAGGTTTCTCTTTCGAAGCTGAAGCTGGCGGCGACGTCAAGCGCGCTTCATCGCTCCATCTGCGGCACATTGCGCCTTGGCGGCGGTCGGACATGCGCCGTTGGCGCGCCGCCGCGCTGCTGAGCGGCAACACCCTTAGCGCAGGGCGTGAGCCTCGATTGGGTCGGTGAGCAAGGCATGCGCATCGTCAACCGGGTGAAAAATGGTCAGGATGGCTGTGCACGGTGCGCGGCCGGGATCGCCCCGGCTGTGCGGGTTCGTGGCGGCGCACGCCTAGGGCGAGACCCAAGGTCAGTCCGGTCAGAAACGAAGCGGCGATCATGCTCGCCCCCAACACGGCAGGTCCGGCCCAGAACAGTATGGGCGACAGGGTCGGCTCCTCCATGGGCCGCCAAACGCCGTCAGCTCCGCGGCGCATGTCAAAGTCGAAACACCACTCATAACTCATGGTCAGCCTCCCCGGCCGTTCGCTTTCGATGGGGAAGTTAGCGCGCGTTCCCGGTAAGGCCAAACGCGGTGCGATCAGCTGGGCGTCTTGGGCGACATGGGAGCCAATCGCCGCGTGTCCCAGGTCATCGTTATCATGCAGCGCAAGGTCGGGGTCGCGCGCCTCCCCGCCCAGGCCCAATGACGTAACGTCGGCCATCTCGTCTTGGGCGGCGGCGGGCGTGGCGCCACTGGCCGCAGAGAGCGTGAGGATAGCCATTGTTAGAGCGCCGAATGGGCTGGTCACAAATGCCTTGGTCAAGTGTTCAAAGATGTCGACGCCTCGCACTCGTCTGGATGCCTCACCTTCACGCTGAAAATGTGGCTTTGCGCCTTATCCTCGTTCGAAGGCGGCGCACTGGGCGCTCAATGCGGCGAGGCGTTCATCGGAGGGGCGGCCAGCAGCGATGGCCCGGTCGAGCTGGTTTTGAACCCAGACGTAACCGGGCGAAGCGGTATCGATTTCGTCTGACGTCTCGCTGCGCGTGGCTAGACGCTCGGACCACGCGCGCCAGCGTCGCCATTCGGGCGTTGGGACAAACTCTTGGTCGTCCGGCGACCAGACGATGGCCTCGTCCAAGCCGTCGACAATTTCACTTGTCACCGCTTCGCAGATCGAGGCCCGCCAGAGTTTGGGATGATCGGGCAGCGGCGTGTCGGGGTCGAGATACAAGGCGTTGTCGATCCAAGAGCGGATCTCGCCAGTTTGGGTTGGCTCGATCATGATCGGCGCGTCTTGCGCCAAAGCTGGGGCGCCCCACCCCATCGCCGCCACGCACGTCAACACGCCGGACACGTGTTGGAGGCCAAGCGCTCGATTAGCTTTCGTTTTCGACTTTCTCATCGCCTGGAAGAACGTATTTGGCGCCCTCCCACGGACTGAGAAAATCAAAGTCACGGTATTCTTGCACCAGTTTGACCGGTTCATAGACGACCCGTTTTTGCGCTTCATCATAGCGAACCTCCACATAGCCCGTAAGCGGGAAGTCCTTGCGCAAAGGGTGGCCGTGGAAACCATAGTCGGTCAGGATCCGCCGCAAATCGGGGTGGCCGTCGAACAAGACCCCGTACATGTCGAAGACTTCGCGTTCATACCAATCGGCGTTGGGGAAGACCTCAACAACGCTGGCGATGCTGGCGGTTTCCGCCAAATGCGCCTTCACCCGTATCCGAGCGTTCTGTTTGAGCGACAGCAAATGATAAACAATTTCAAAGCGCTCGCTGCGTTCGGGATAGTCAACGGCGCATAGATCAATCAGCGTGACAAACTGGCAGCCTTGATCATCACGTAAGAAGGTCAGCAGATCAGTGATGCGGGCGGGCTGGGTGACCAAGATCAGCTCGCCGCCTTCGACACGAATGTCGGTCACATCCGTGCGGCGCGAGCCTTCAATGTGTTCTTGGAGCTCAACAAGCGCTTCTGTCATGATTGTGTGTTCCCTGCGACCGCCGGCGCATGCCTAGCGCTCAATTGAGCCTTCGCGACGGATTTTCTTTTGCAGCTGCAACACGCCATACACCAGCGCCTCCGCGCTTGGCGGGCAGCCGGGCACGTAAACGTCCACCGGCACGATGCGGTCGCAGCCGCGGACCACCGCGTAGGAATAGTGGTAATAGCCGCCGCCATTGGCGCACGATCCCATCGAGATGACATAGCGCGGCTCGGGCATCTGGTCGTAGACCTTGCGCAGCGCCGGCGCCATTTTGTTGGTCAACGTCCCGGCCACGATCATCACGTCCGACTGGCGCGGGCTGGCGCGGGGTGCGAATCCAAACCGCTCCAGATCGTAGCGGGGCATGGAGGCTTGCATCATCTCCACGGCGCAACAGGCCAGCCCGAACGTCATCCACATCAGCGAGCCGGTGCGCGCCCACGTGATCAGGTCGTCTATCGGGGCGACCAAGAAGCCCTTGTCGGCCAGCTCGTCGGAAACGCCGTCAAAAAACGGATCGTGCTTCTTAGGATCGTAGGCGGGAACGCCGGCCTTCGCCGGAACCGTTACGTCAGCCATGGCTCACCTCTCGGCCTTGTCGGGTCAGCGCCATTCCAGCGCGCCCTTTTTCCATTCGTAGATAAAGCCGACGGTTAGCACGGCCAAAAACACCATCATCGATCCCCAGGCGTACACGTTCCCCGCGAACACAGGGAAGATCCAGGGAAACAGGAACGCGACCTCAAGGTCGAAAATGATGAACAAGATGGCGACCAGATAAAACTGGACGTCGAATTTCATCCGCGCGTCGTCAAACGCGTTGAAGCCGCACTCATAGGTGGAGACCTTTTCAGGGTCAGGGTCGGATGGGGCGACCGCGAAGGGCACCAACATGAACAGAAGGCCGAGCGCCGTGGCGATGCCCAAAAAGATGAGGATCGGCGCATATTCCAGCAATAACGAAGAGTCCATGAAGGCCCCGCAGGTGCGAACAGTCGACAAGTGAGCCGCAACTTAGTGGGCTCGGCGCCTGAGGGCAATCGTGAGCAGGCGCGACATGCGCGCCTGCCCATCGCGGGGGGAAGCCTTAGGCCAGGGTCGAGGTCATCAGAGCAGGTGTGGCGAACGCCACAAAAAGCAAAAGCGCAACGCCGCAATAGCAACTGTCTTGCGCATCGGCTTTGTTGGACACCGCGTCGCCGCAATCCTCACGAAGGCGGGTCCAATAGGTTGAAAAACTCGTCCGGCAGTCTTTGGCCATTTGCAGCATCATCGCCTCCTGGGTTCTCAGTCGACATGTCCTGCCGCCTTCTGACAGCGTACGGATGATGATGGTTACACACGCGCTGGGCGAATGCTCGGCCCTTTTGTGCGTGGGGTTAACGCGTCGTCCCGTTGTTGGAGACAGTTTTGTGCGTGATTGATGTGAATGCTCGCGAGGTGCGCGGCCCGCCCTATCGTTTCGCGGGATGCCCTTTGTGAGAAAATGGCGCGAGTGACGGGGCTCGAACCCGCGACCTCCGGCGTGACAGGCCGGCACTCTAACCAACTGAGCTACACCCGCGCATTCCGCCAGTTTGCTGGCGGGCCTCGTGTCTAAGGCTTTGGCCCTATGCGGTCAAGCGCTCTTCGCGTGGTCGTCGGGCGAGCCTGTGGCCAGCATGGCGGCCAAGCGCACACGGGCGTCAGGCAGCCGCCGGTCAGCCGGCCACAATGCGCGGCGCTCAAGAAAATGGCCCGTCAGACGCAAGCCGTCGTGGATATCGGCGGGCGTGACAGCCGCCTGGACGCCCAAAAGAAATGGCGGCAAGGCCAGCAAACGATCGCGATAAGGCTCGGCGTCGGGATGAAGACCGTTGACCGCGCGCCCGGACGCCGGACTGACATGGGTCAAGGTATCGGTTTGGCCGGAAAGAGCGCAGCGCGACAGATCCAGCCCATAGCCCAGCTCGGTCAGCACTCCGGCTTCCCAACGCACCAGCAGTGCGGGCCAGTCCGGCGTGGTCGGCATGTTGGCGAGCACCAGTTCGAGGCCGTCATGCACACTGCGATGGGGCTCGCGCTCAGGCATAGCGGCCATCGCCAACGCACAGGCGGCCGCCACGCCGGTCAGTTTCAGCGGATCATCCATGACCATGCCCGCGCGCAGGGCCAACGGCTCCAGCGTCATGGAGCCCAAATGATCAGCGAGCCTTGCCCGCCAGCTCGCCGTCACACGGTTGCCCGGCTGCAGCATGGGGCGTGCGCGACGGCCCTGCCCGCCATGGACCAGGCCGGCATAGCGACCATAATCACGCGTCAAGACGTGGACGACGGCCGCACTTTCCGCGTGCGGGCGCGCTTCGAGCACAATGGCTTCGTCGGTCAACTCCATCGCCATACAGTCAGTGTGGTGATTGGGCGACCGCGCTGCAATCCGCGATGACCCGAGCCTTAATCGTAGGGGATCACTTGCACGTCGACCACGGCGTTGCCACCGGCCGGATCAATGTCCACTTTGCTTGAGGCGCGCCGGACAATGGCCTCGCCCACCTTGAGCTCCACCACGTCCTTGTCGAATTTGACCTTCACCTCGTCGGCGCGCCGGGAACCTTGGGGCGGGTCGTCCCAGCGGAATTTCACGGCGAAAATGATCCCACCGGATTTTTTGTTTTCGTAAAGCCGCCAGGTGCGGTCCACAAACAATTCGTCCAAACGAAACCCTGCACCGTCCATGGTCCCCTCCCGGTTACGACGCGACCCTGCCACTATGCCCAATTGGGATCGTACGTCCACGCCGGTGTGCGCGATCAGCCCGCGTCCAACCCCAGCGCCGCCAGGCGGGCGCGCTCGTCCTGCCACCCAGTGCGCACTTTGACGTGAAGAAACAGGTGCACCGGATGGCCGAGCATGGCGGCCAGCTCCTCGCGCGCGGCTTGGCCGATGGCTTTGATGGCGCGGCCATCTTTGCCCAGGACGATTTTGCGCTGGCTATCGCGCTCCACATAGACAACCTGCTCGACGCGCACCGATCCGTCACGCAGGCTCTTCCAACTTTCGGTCTCCACAGTTGAGGCGTACGGCAACTCGTCGTGCAGGCGCAGGAAGAGTTTCTCACGGGTGACCTCGGCGGCGAGGAGGCGTTGGGGCAAGTCGGCGATCTGGTCTTCGGGGTACAGCCAGGGGCCAGGCGGCATGGCCTGCGCTGCGGCCGCACGAAGCCCGTCCAATCCGGAACCTTTGGCGGCGGAAATCATGAACGTGTCGGGGTAAGCGCCGGTTTGAGAAAAGTGCGCGGCCAAAGCGAGGAGGTTCTCGCGGGCCATTTGATCGATTTTGTTGAGCACCAGCATGGCGGTTTGTCCGCCTGCCAGCAGTCCTGCGGTGACGCGCTCGACATCTTCGGCGGTTTTGGCGTCTGCGGGTGAAAGCCGCCCGCCCGACAAGGCGCGGTGGGCGGCCGGGGCGTCCACAACATGGGCGATGGCGTCGGCATCGGAGGCCCCGGCCCAGGCGGCGGCGACCATGGCGCGATCAAGCGGACGCTTTGGGCTTGGCGCAAAAATCCCGGGCGTGTCGACCAATACGATTTGCGCGGAGCCCAAAATGGCGACGCCGCGTAAGGCGAAACGGGTCGTTTTGACCGTATGGGTGACCATGGAGACCTTGGCGCCGCCCCGGGCGGTACCCACCCTGCGC
>CAZADA010000061.1:0-8939 GCA_964483775.1 uncultured Caulobacterales bacterium | reverse complement strand
GCGCCGACGAGGGCGTTGACCAGGGTCGACTTGCCCGCATTGGGCGCGCCAACCACCGCCAGAAAACCGGCGCGGCTTGGGTCGTTGGGTTCAGATCCGGTCATCGGCGCCTTCGTAGGAGGTGTTCAACAAAGCCTCGGCGGCGGCCCGTTCGGCCGAGTGTTTGGATCCGCCCTCGCCTTCGGCGGCGCCCCAACCCTCAACGCTGACCGTGACGCGAAACACCGGCCGATGGGCCGGGCCTGACCGGTCCACCACGTCGTACGCTGGCGCGGGGAGTTTCCGAGCCGCGGCGCGTTGTTGCAACGCGCTTTTGGGATCTTGGGGGCGGGAGGTGAGGTCGGACAGGGCCGCGTCCCAGTACCGTTCAAACACACCGCGCGCCACCTCAAGACCGGCGTCAAGATAAAGCGCGGCCATCACCGCCTCGCAGGCGTCGCCCAGGATCGAATCCTTGTCGCGTCCGCCGCGCTGGACTTCTGCGGGGGATAGGAACAGCGCCTCGCCCAGCCCCATGGCGCGGGCGACGTCGGCGCAGGTTTCCTTGCGCACCAGAGCATTTAGCCGCGGGGCCAGTCCGCCCTCAGACGTATCACTGAACCGTGTGAACAAGGCCTCAGCCGCGAGCAAGCCGAGCACGCGGTCGCCCAGAAACTCAAGGCGTTGATTGTCCGCGCCCCGCCGGCGGCCATCGCCATGGCTACGGTGGGTCAACGCGCGCGTCAGCAAATCGGGGTCTGCGAAACGATAGCCGAGGGCGGTTTCGATCGCGTCCTGTCGCGTCGTGCTCAACGTCCCTGCTCCACCGCCATGAAGACGCGCTCAGGGCGCGTCCGCCCCCAACTGGCGGGATTAAGCCACACAAACGTGCTTGTGGTGGAGACGGTCACGCGTTCAGCCCGCCCGATGATGTCGGATCGCGGAACGATGGTCGGGACCGGTGTGAGGCGAAAATCGCTCAAGACCACCACATTGTCAGGCGGACCGGAGACGGCGGCGGTTTGGGCGTCGGCGGCCTGGGCGTGCGTGAGGACGGTGATGCGCGCGCCGAGCAGGGATTCTTCGCGCTTGGTGATGAAGGCGATGCGCCCATCGCCGGCGTTCCACTCATAACCGCCCATGTCCGTCGTTTGCGCCATGACGTCGTTGATCACAAGCTTGCCATCTTGCAGAGCGACCGCCTCCCCCGGCAGACCGATAATGCGGGCGAAGCGAGGGTCGCCTTGATCGTTGCGATAGGCAATGACGTCGCCGCGGCGCAACGCTTCGGGGCCGTGGATGTAGGCCAGGCGATTGATGAGCACGACATCGCCCGGCAACAGGCTGGGCGCCATCGCCGGGTCGTCCACAGGCTGCAAACGGATCACGGCGACGTTCAAAGCGCTGAACACCACAACCAAAGCGAGGAGCGGCGCGCCCAGCCACAGCCAGATGCGCCGATGACGCAGAAAACTCACGCTTAGCGCGACCCAACGCGATCTGAGCCAGGCTGTCACGCCGACGTCCCCTCAGGCAGCGCTTCCAGGATCACCAACGCCATGGCGTAAGGTTCGTCGTCGCTCAGCGTGACGCGGGTTACCGCCGTGTGGCCGGCTGGGGTCAGGGCGCGCAACCGGTCGGCTGCGGCGCGATGGAGCTCCAAGGTGGGCTGGCCGGTTGGCAGATTGACGACCGCGATGTCGCGCCACGCCACGCCGCGCCGAGGCACGCCGGTGCCCAACGCTTTGGCGCCGGCCTCTTTGGCGGCGAACCTGCGGGCGTAACTGGCGGCCCGAGCTTTACGCCGGTCGGAGCGCGCGCGCTCGGTTGCGGTGAACACGCGGTGTGTGAACCGATCGCCAAACCGATCAAGCACCGCGGCGATGCGCCGAATGTCCACAAGATCCTGGCCGAGACCGATGATCATGCCTCAGCGCTCTCGCGGGCTTGGGCGATCTGGGAGATCATGCCCCGCACGGCCTCGCGCAGACCGATGAACATCGCTTCGCCCATAAGAAAATGGCCGATGTTGAACTCCCGCGCTTCGGGGATGGCGGCAATGGCCGTGATGTTGTCGTAGGTCAGGCCGTGGCCGAAATGCACTTCCAAGCCAGCTGAATGGGCGGCTTTGGCGCCCGCCTTGAGCAATGCCAATTCATGGGCCATGGCATAGCGGTCGCCGGCGTGGTGAGCGTGGGCGTAAGGACCGGTGTGAAACTCCACCACTCGCGCTCCAATTTGCAGGGCTGCGGCGATCTGGGCGGGGTCCGCGGCGATGAAGAGCGATACGCGCACGCCGGCTTCGTTGAGGGGCGCAACGAAGGCTTGCAGGGTGTCAGCTTGGCCGGCGGCGTCGAGCCCGCCCTCGGTCGTGCGTTCTTCGCGACGTTCAGGCACCAAGCAACACGCGTGGGGCGCCATGTCCAAGGCGATGGCTTGCATCTCTGGGGTGGCGGCCATCTCCAGGTTCAGCGGCGCGGCAAGGTCGGCGGCGCGGCGGATGTCGTCATCGACAATGTGGCGGCGGTCTTCGCGCAAATGCATGGTGATCCCATCCGCGCCGGCGTCGATGGCCAATTGCGCGGCGCGAAGCGGGTCAGGATGGACCCCGCCCCGTGCATTGCGGACGGTGGCGATGTGGTCGACATTCACACCCAGACGCGGGCGCGTTGAGAGGTCGGCGCGTAGTGATCCGTTCACGCTGGTTCCATGCGGCTTCCCGGCTTGACGGCGGGGATTGAGGCCAGCTCGGGCGGCAAATCATTGGGATCGTAATCGGCCACATCGATCGTCGCGAGCGCGAGCACGGGCGCCCCCACATCGTCCAGCGCGCGCCCGCCGGACCGGTCGAGCAAACACGTCACGGCTAAGGGCTCAGCGCCAGCATGTCGCACCGCCTCAACACTCTCGCGGGCGGAAAGACCGGTGGACACGACGTCCTCGACAATCAGGACCGGCGCGCCCGGAGCCAAGGTGAATCCGCGTTTGAGTTGAAAGCCCGCGCCCTGCTGACCACGCTCCATGAACACAAAGGGCAATCCCATCTGCCGGGCGGTTTCAAAGCCAAACACGATGGCGCCCATCACCGGCGAGACCACCACGCTGGGCTGGGGCGACAGGCGCGCGCGGGCCACCGCCGCCATCGCCGAGGCCAAACGCGAGACCCGGTCGGGATGCATGCCGACAAGCGATTTGTTGAAGTAAACCGCGCTGTGTCGGCCGGATGTGAGAATGAAATGGCCTTCCAGCAACGCGCCTGCGCTACGGAACTCGGCAAGAACTTCGTCCTGGGTCACGTTCGCCCTGATCCCCCGTGATCAGCTACAGCGGCCCGTTCAACAGAGACAACCGTCGGGCACGCTCTCATTGCGGCAATGATATGCGACAAATGACGGATGGTTTCGACCTCTACGTCGATGGTGAAGTCAAAAAACTCCGTGTTGCGTCGTAAAATCCGCAATCCGGTGATGTTGCCGCGCGAGCGGGACACCGCGCTGGTGATTTCAGCAAGGGCGCCGCGTTCGTGGCGCACGGTGGCCAAGATTCGGGCGCGGGCGACGGCGTCGTTTACCGCCGGGCTCCACGCTAGGTCCACCCAGTTGTCACTTTGATCTTCAAGGCTCGCGAGGACTTCACAATCGATGGTGTGCACGTCAAGGCCGCGGTTGGTGGATGGCGCGCCGACAATGCGTTCACCAGGAAGCGGAGAGCAGCACGGCGCAAAATGCACGGAAATACCCGGCGTCAGGTCGTGCCCGAGCACGTACAACGCGCCCTTATTCTCACTGATCAATTCGCGCGGGGCGTCATCCTCGCCTGTCACATAACCAGGATAGACCGCTTGCAACAGCTCAGCGGTGGTCAAATGGCCCTCACCGATCGCGCAGAACATCGCGTCTTCGTCGCCATATTCGAGGCGCGTCATCGCGTCGTCGAACTTTACGGTCTCCAACTCGATGCCATCGCGACGGAAAGCATGCTCGGCGATGGCGCGCCCCACGCGGACGAATTCCTCGCGCTGGGAGCGGCGAACGAGGCGGCGTATGGCGGATTTGGCTTTGCCGGTGACGGCGCTGTCCTGCCATCCCGGCGGCGGACCTGGCATGTTGGAGCGCACGATTTCAATCACGTCGCCATTGGCCAGCGGAGTGCGCAAAGGCCGCGGCCGGCCATTCACTTTGGCGCCAACGCATGTGTCGCCGATGTCGGTGTGTAACGCGTAGGCGAAATCGATGGGCGTTGCGCCAACGGGCAAAGGAATGACTTTGCCGCGCGGGGTGAAGGTGAACACCTGGTCTGAGAACATCTCCAGCTTGGTGTGCTCAAGAAATTCGTCGGTGTCAGCGCCATGGCTGAGAATTTCGACAAAGGGCCGTAACCGCTCCAAGGCGTCAAAACCGGCGTCTTTGTCATAGGCGTAGGACTGATCCTTATACTTCCAATGGGCGGCCACGCCGTCTTGAGCGATCCGATCCATGGCGTCGGAGCGAATTTGCAACTCAATACGGTGGTTGTCGGGCCCCATGACCGTGGTGTGAATGGACTGATAGTTGTTGGGCTTGGGCGTGGAAATGTAGTCTTTGAACCGCGCTGGCACACAGCGCCAACGCTGGTGAATCAATCCCAAGGCGCGATAACAATCATCGGTGTTTTCAACAATGATACGGAACGCGTAAACATCGGCCAGGTCGTCGAAATCAAGGGCGCGTTGCTGAAGTTTGCGCCAAATCGAATACGGGCGCTTTTCACGCCCCAGAAGGCTCGCCTTGATCTGAGCGTCAGCCAAGGCTGTGGTGAGCACTGATGAGACTTCGCCAACCGCGGCGCTGCGTATCTCCCGGGCTTCGGCCAGGCGGCGGGTGATGGATTGGTAAGCGGAGGGGCTGAGGTGCTGAAATGCAAGGTCCTCAAGTTCGCCGCAGACCCGATGAACGCCCATACGCCGCGCCAAGGGCGCATAGATTTCAAGGGTTTCTTCGGCCTTGCGCCGCCGGCTTTCGGGCTTGGGCACGTGGTGCAGGGTGCGCATGTTGTGTAAACGGTCGGCGAGCTTAACGAGCAAAACCCGCACGTCTTTCGACATCGCCAGCACGAACTTCTGCAGATTTTCCGCCTGGTTGATGGCCGCATGACGCCGACCGCGCTTGCCAGCAATGGTCAGCTTGGTGACCCCATCGACCAATTGCTCAACGGTGGGACCGAAATGGTCGCGGATCTGCTCCAAGGTCACATCATCGTTGTCCTCAACAGTGTCGTGGAGCAATGCGGTGATGATGCTGTCTTCGTCCAAATGCAGTTCGGCGAGAATCTCGGCGACCTGGGCGGGATGGGTGATGTAGGGCTCGCCGGATTTGCGGATTTGAGCGCTATGGGCGGCGGCGGCGAAATCATACGCCGCATGGATGCGTTCGGCTGAGACCGATGGATTGTAGACGCGCACCTGTTCGGTTAGGCCGGCGCTGTCGGGGGCGTTGGCCGCATCTCCCGCCCGTTCGCCCACTTCACGAGCGGGTTCAGAAAAATCGAAAATGACTTCAGGAGCATCGCCGCGGTGGGCGGGTGCGCCGCCGTGACCGTGGTTAGGCCCGGCGCTTTTGACGTCGGCGTTGGCTTGAGACTCGCGTTCATGCGACACATTGTGGGCGGATTGTCCCGCCCCGGGGGGGGCGTTAAGAGCGGCCGTCGCCGCCTCCATCGCGGTCGCTTTGTAGCGCCTTGAGCATATCGCTCTCGTTGATATCGCGCGCGGCGCGGCGATCCTCAATGCGCGCCCGCTCTTGCGCCGCCATTTCTGAGTCGGCCTCGGGCGACACGTTTTCAAGGCCAGTCACCAGGCTCTCTTCCAAGTTCTGTGTGCTCACCGCTTCGTCGGCGATCTCACGCAGAGCGACCACGGGGTTCTTGTCGTTGTCGCGCTCAAGGGTCAGGGCAGCGCCGGCTGAAATGTTGCGGGCGCGGTGGGCCGCGAGCAGCACCAAATCAAACCGGTTTGGGACCTTATCAACACAATCTTCAACGGTGACGCGCGCCATGACGACCCTTTCATTGCAAGCATCCACATTTACGCAATTTGCGGACGGTTTTCAACCTTGTGGCTTGCTAATCCGTGTGCATTCGGCGCGGACATCCACAGGCAACGCCGCCCACAATCGGCTAACCGGAACCTGCCAAACAGGATGACGCCAACGCGGCGCCACATCACGCACCGGCGCCAGGACGAACGCGCGTTCATGCGCGCGAGGGTGAGGAAGGACGAGTTCGCCGCTAGATTGCAACCCTGTCGGCGCTCGCCCGTCGATCCATCCGTACACGTGACCAGCATAGTCGACGACATCCACATCTATTGTGCGCGGTTCGTTTCGCTGATTGCGGCGGCGGCCTAAGGATTCTTCCAGTTCATGAATTTTGGCCAGAAGGCAGTCAGGCGCCAAATCAGTTGCAATCATCGCCGCAGCGTTGACATATGGCGGACTGTCGGGGTCGGGCCAGGCGACGCTCCGCCATAGTCCCGAGATCGCCACCACCCGTCCCCAGGTGTTGCTCCTGCTTATGGCCGTGCGGACCGTGTTTGCCGGTATTGAGCCTTGAGTGGGGAGGTTGGCACCATAGGCCAGGATCACGCTAGACGCGCCGTCAGGACTCTTGGGACACGGCTTAGGATGCATCATCATGACATTTTACCCTAACGAACGTCTCGCTTTGTTTGTTGATGGCGCCAACTTTTATTCGTGCGCAAGGTCTCTCGGCTTTGATATCGACTTTCGTAAGTTGCTTGATGAATTTCGCAAGCGTGGTCGGTTGATACGCGCATCGTATTACACGGCCTTGATCGAAGATCAGGCGAATTTCTCGCCAATTAAACCTTTGGTCGACTGGTTAGACTACAATGGCTTCACGGTTGTGACAAAAACGGCCCGCGCCTTCACCGACCAGGCGGGGTATCGCCGTATCCGCGGAGACATGGACGTTGATCTGACCATAGACGCCATGGAGGCCGCTGGCTGGTGCGACCATATCGTCTTGTTCACCGGAGATGGGGATTTTCGCCGGCTCGTTGAGTCGCTGCAACACCGCGGGGTGCGGGTCACCGTCGTTTCGTCTCTAAAAACTGAGCCGCCCATGATCGCCGACGAATTGCGCCGGCAAGCCGACACCTTCATCGACCTCGCCGATCTTGAGAATTTGGTGGCGCGGGCGCGGGCGGAACGCGAACCGGCCGGTGAAACCGCCGACCAGCACAACTAGGCCGCAACGCCTTGATGGGGCGTCCCACCGCCATACCGCCGGAGGCGCCGCGGGCGTGTGCGCTATGTCCGCGCCTGGTTGCGTATCGCGAAGACAACGCTGCCGCTGAGCCAACCTGGTTCAACGGGGCCGCGCCAAGCTTTGGCGACCCTCTCGCCGCTTTGCTGGTTGTCGGCCTTGCGCCCGGACGCACGGGCGCCAATCGCACCGGCCGACCCTTCACGGGCGATTATGCGGGCGATGTGCTCTACCCTGCCCTTCACGCCAACGGATTTGCGCGCGGACAGTTCGATCCCGCCGTCTACCTTGCGTCGGGTGATGATGGGTTTCGCCTCACCGGAGCCATGGTGACCAATGCAGTTCGGTGCGCCCCGCCACAGAACAAGCCAACGGGCGAGGAAATCGCGCAGTGCCGGCCCTTCTTGCTCGCGCGGATCACCAGCTTAACCCGCCTGAAGGTGATTTTGACGTTGGGGAGAATCGCCCATGACAGCACGGTGCGCGCGCTTGGCGGCAAGGTGAAGGATCTGCCGTTCGCCCATGGTGCAGAAGGAATGTTGGGCTCGGTGCGCGTTCTGGCGAGCTATCACACCAGCCGCTATAATCTGAACACGCGGCGCTTGACGGAGGCCATGTTCAACACCGTTGTCGCGCGCGCTGCGGCGCTCGCACGCTGAGACACGGTCCCGATCGCACTGGCCTAGTCCAACTGAAACCGCCGGCGCAGAGCAAGGCCGACCAGGAACACACACACCAGGGTGAAGGTGGATTGCAGCGCCGAGAGCAGCCGCACGGCCAGCGCTTTGAGCCCGCCGGGCTCGGCGTAGAGTGCGGCGGCGACGCTGTTGGGGTCGAGCCCGCCATCGCCTGCGCCGGTGAGGTCGGCGATGGCGGCGGGGTTCCACACCAGGCCGGGCCGGAAGGTGTTGGTGTAGGCCAACGTCAGAGCGTCCAGCCAGTCAGCATGGGCGAGCGCGGGCGACCAGGCGGGCCAGCTTTGGCCGAACTGCGCGGCCGTCCAGCTTGCGCCGGACCACGCCCAAGCGGCGAGCTGCACAAACGGCGCAGCGGCCCCGGCGGGATGGGCCAGCAGCACGAAGATCATCGCAAACAGCGCCGGGACCAGGACGAGCGCCCAGGCGGCGGGCAACAGGATCGCTTCGCCATAATTGGCCACGCCGGCGTAGAGATGGCTGAAGGCCTTTTCCACGCGGGTGACGCCGGTGCGCCGGTGGCGGCGGGCGATTTGTTCGCGGCGGTGCAGCTGTTGGGCGGTGCGGCTGTCGCGAAAGTCTTCGGCCGCTTTGCGCAGGGTGCGGAAGGCGGTTTCGTATTGCACGAACAGGGCTGAGGCCTCGTCCGGGTCGGCGGGGACGGGCTCGCCCGCCTTTCCGCGGAACCGTTTGCGGTCGCGATTGTGCGCGCCCTTGGGCCCTTCAAAGCCGGTGAACTTCGCATCGGTGAGGTCGACGCCTTTGTCGAACGTGGCGCCGGAGAGCGAGACCGGCCCGGCGAACGTAACGCGCGGAAACTGCGCCACTTGGGTGAAAGCGACGCGATCCGCAGTGAGGCGTTGGTGGAAGGCGGCGTTGGCCAGAAAGGCGTCCCCGTGGAAGGCGGCGTTGTGCAGAGAGGCGCGCCCGTGGAAGGCGGCGTTGGTCAGATCGGCGCGCCCGTGGAAGTCGGCGTTGGTCAGATCGGCTCGAGAGTTGAAG
>CAZADA010000060.1:5939-17994 GCA_964483775.1 uncultured Caulobacterales bacterium | reverse complement strand
TGGGCCACGCCGACCTTGCGACCACCCAAGTCTACACCGCCGTTGACGCTGAGAGCCTCAAACGCGCCTACGACGCGGCTCATCCGCGCCCGCGCGCCGACACCTAGTCCAGCAGCACCAAAAGTCCGGTGGCGTCATCGGCGGCCTTGAAACGAGCTGGACCGTCCGGCGCGCGCTCCAACGCACGCAGGCGCGTGATCGCCTCCGCCAACCCCAAGTCCTCGACCAAATTGAGCAGGGTTTGATGATCAAACGCGCCAAACGGCGCCACGAGCCGGTACAGCCCGTCGCTCATCAACAGCGCGCGCGCCTCAGGGCCTGGCTGACCGGCTTCAACGACCAGATGCTCCATCAGGCTGGGCGTCCCGCCAGGCTCGACGAACACGCCGGGTGTGTTGTAGCCGGCCCGTTGCGCACGCAGATGCGGCAGCTTGTCCTCCCAACTGGCCTGGGCGAACGCCGCGGCCTGGCGAGACTCCTGGTCAGCGCGCCCAACATCGCCGAACACGCTCAACCCATAGTCCGCCCCGCGCACCAGCGCCAAGCAATCGCCAAAGCGCACTGTCTCCACGCCTTCAGGCTTGACCCGCAACCAGATAAACGACGCCGTCGGCCAACTGTCCCGCGGCGCCGACGCGATGTCGACGGCCGCCTCGGCGGTTAAGCGGTCCGCCACATCGCCGACCACATCAGCAAAATACGCCAGCGGCGACTCGTGCGCCGCCGGCGGGCTTAAGAACCGTGTCGACAGCGCATCGGCGAGCCAAGCCGCATCGCTCTCCGCCTCGGGGAACAATCGGACGGCGCCGACGTCTGTGGCGCCGTCAATCACCCAGGCGCAACCGGCGGCCTCATCAAAGCCATACCGATCATCACCCGAACCAGACCCTTGACCCGGGTCGTTGATCGCATCGCGCATACGCATGTCAGCCCCACCGAGAATGGACGTTAGGCTGCTAACATGAGCCGGCGCAGAACGCATCCACGTAGTGGTTACACGGCCGGTGCGGTCTCTCGCCTACGGCTCGGCGTTGCGCCCCAATTGCGCATCAAGCCAGTCGAGAAACACCGTCCAGTCGCGCGAGGTGACGCCGTGCCGGCCTGGTCGCAGATAAAACCCCAGCTCGGCATCCAGGTTGAGATCATCCAATCGCGCTTGGTCGAGCCCGCTTACGCCCAACAGCTCATACGCGGCATCCGCGCCCTGCGCAGCGCGGAACGCGCCCTCGGGCCCAGACCACACATCTCGGCGCGCATTGCCCAGCAAGACCGGCCGTGGGGCGATGAGCGCCAACAGCTGGTGCTGGTCGATCGGCAAAGCGTCTTCATTGTCGGCGTAGTCAGCAAACCTCGACGCAAACCAGTGCGGGTATCCCTCGGTAATCAAAGCCACCGATTCCCCATCGGGATTGCGCGACAACGTGGCGCCGCCCGTGCCGGACTGGTGCGCGATCACCACATCGGGCCGATCATCATACGCAGCCGCCACCAGGGCCGCCTTGCCAAAGCGCGAATGCCCCCAAAGAACCGTCGCCTGCGAATCAAAGCGTTCGTCTGCGTCCAGCACATCCACGATCCGTGAAAACGCCCAGGCCCAGGCGGCGATGGCGCCCTCCGGCGCCGCCTCGCCCTCGACCGGCAATTCAGCCAGCATCGCCGGAGCCCCGGCCGAGTTGTCGATCACGACTTCACCAGGGTCCATGACCACCGCCGCATAACCATGATCGAGCACCCAGTCCCAGGGCAGGGAGGCGACGTATTTGCCGAAGATCGTGGTCATCACGAACCCGACAAACCCTTTGGGGTCACACCCGCCATTGCCGTAGTCAGCCGGCATGCCGTCGGATTCAATGCCCAACGCCGGCCTCACACCACAAAACTGCTGTGTGACGATCACCGGCCACGGTCCCTCATGCTCGTTGGGCAAAGCGATGGCGAAGGTGAACGCCTTGCCGGCCTGGTCTTCGCGAGGCCGCACCGTCCACACCTCCAGCCGAGCGCGCCCGCCGTAAGCCTGCTCGTTGACCACAATCCGTTCCGCCTCAGGCGCCTCGTAAGCGATCGCAGCCGGCATGGGTCCGTAGACATGCTCCACAAACAACTCGCGCAACAATGGCGCGCGACGCTGCGTCCAATCGGTGGGACCCGTCACAGCGTCATCCTCGCCCAAGCGTCCCAACACGCTTGGCGTCGCCGCTGGTTTGTCAGTGACCGCGTCCGCGGTCTGCAAGAACACGCCGACCCCGTTGCTGCACCCCACAGCGGTCGCAACCAATGCGGCGATCAACAACCCCGCCCAGCCGACAGCCCGCATGGTCCAAATCCTCATAGCCCGTTCCCTCACGACGACAGCTTCACCATGGCGGCCGTGCTCTCACGGCGCGCGTCGATCACCTACACACAAATGCGTCAAAGCTCCGTGCGGCTAGGCGTCGAGTGTGGCCATCACGGCGTCAGGAATGTCAAAGTTGGCATAGACGTTTTGCACATCGTCGCTATCGTCCAGCGCATCCATGAGCTTCATCACCGTGCCGGCCTTGTCGGCGTCAAGCTCAATGGTGTTCTGCGGTTTCCAGATGATTTTGGCCGATTTGGGTTCACCGAAACGCTCTTGCAGCGCGGTCAACACAGCATTGAGCTCTTCACGCGCGCAATAGATGCGGTGGGCGCCCTCGTCTTCGTCATCATCCTCGTCGGGAGCTTCGCTTTCGACATCCTCAGCGCCGGCTTCGATCGCCGCCTCCATCATGTCGTCTTCATCGGCCTTGGCGAAGGGGTATTCGATCTCCCCAATGTTATCGAACATGAAGGCCACCGAACCTGTCTCACCGAGGTTCCCGCCATTTTTCGAAAACGCGCTGCGCACCTCTGAGGCGGCGCGGTTTTTGTTGTCGGTCGAAACTTCGACAATCACGCCGATACCGCCGGGGCCAAACCCCTCATAGCGAATGTCTTCGTAGTTCCCGCCATCGCCGCCCGAGCCCTTGTTGATGGCGCGCTCGATGTTGTCCTTGGGCATGGACTGGCCCTTGGCGTTGGCGACGGCCAAACGCAGACGCGGGTTCATATCGGGATCCGCGCCGCCCATTTTAGCAGCGATCGAAATCTCTTTGGAGAGCTTTGAAAACAGTTTCGAGCGCGCCTTGTCTTGACGTCCCTTGCGGTGCTGGATGTTCGCCCATTTGCTGTGTCCGGCCATGGCCCGCCTCCTCGTTCATGTGCGCGCAGACACGCCCTCGGCAAAGCCCTGTGTGGTCGGCGCGGATCGAATGATGAAGCCTGCTTGTAGACCAAGCCGCTGGACCGGGCCAAGACGGCGCGCCCATCACCGCCGCCCAAGCCAGCTGTCAGCCCGCCGCCAACCCGCGCGCCTAGACCAAGCGCGTGGGCCTAAACGTCACGTCCAGGGCGATGGTCGCGTCCGGATACCGGTCATCGGCCTCGCCTTCATGGTAGGTCATCACCGAGGAAAACGCCGGGAAATCACGTTTGAGCGCACGGCCACGATGATCATAGATGGTCGCTCGCACCCAGAACCGCTCCGAACGTTCGGGAAACACGGTCGTGCGCGAGACGTTCTCATGATTGTCCATGCTCAGCGTGTACTCGCTCTTGAACACATGCGCAGATTTGGGCTCGAGCAACATTGGCTCCACCCGCTCAAAGGGACGCAACGGCTCGCTCGTTGGCTTAGCGCGGCGCCCAGCCTCACCCGACACCAACACCAAATCGGTCAGCACGAGCGGCAATGTCCCGCTGTTGGCCAACAACACCTCAATGTAGGCGCCGCGGCGAAAACTCACCGTTGCAATCCCGGTCGAGCCGTCATAGCTGCCGCCGCGGTTGATGCCGCCTTGAGCGCGCACGATGGTGCCGGTCAACCGATTGCGTCGATTGAAGAACGTCATGTACGTGCTCAGCCCCGACAGACCGAGCGCCGACAGCGAGAAAATCGTCGAAAGCTCCATACCTCATCCCTCCAAGCCCCAATGCCAGGGGTTACGCTTCCGCCACGTCCCTGTGCAATGCTTGTTCTGCGCCTGATCAATTTGTAACAGGCCAAAGACGCATGAAGGCGCCAGAGTGACCGCACCGATCGGGAGACATGGACATGGATATCAGACGAGTTTGCGCCGGGAGTGTGGCGGCTTGCACGTTTGCGCTGGCGGCTCTGGCGCAAGACGCGCCGGTTGAAGACGAAACGAGTGTCTTACAGCCCGATCTCACATTGACGGGCGCTGAAGCGCTTGAGGACCTGGCGCTGGCGCGCCAAGCGCTGGAAGCGATCCATCCTGGCTATGATCGGTACGCCAGCGCCGACGACCTCGACACCCGCTGGACCACCATGGAGTTCGGCATCGGCCCCGAAGACGGCGAGATCGGGCTCGATGCGTTTTACGCCATGCTCTCGTACGTCCTTGCCGGCATTCGCTGCGATCACACCCTTGCCGAGCTCCCCAGCGATGTTGAAGACCACCTCAACACCCAGCCCACGCATCTACCGTTTCGCTTTGTCTGGTCACGAAACGCGATGGTTGTGACCGCGGCCGCGCCCGGTGTCGACCTTCAGCCCGGCGACCAAGTCGTGTCCATCAACGCCACACCCGCGGGCTATTACTTTCGCGAGGTCGCCCAACTCATCCCCATCGACGGTGACACCAACCACGCCAAGGCCCATCGCTTCGCGCGCAGCGCCGAGTTCCGCGGATCAGCCTTCGATCACTTCCGCGGCCTCGCGCCGGTCGCCGACGGCGAAGAGGCGACCGACACCCTGCGCGTGATCCCCGCCAACGATCCTGAGATCGAAACACCGCAAACCCGCACGGTCGCGCGGATCACCTATCCCGACTTCCTGGCGATCGAGGAAGGCGCGCGCTACCGCAATTTTTCCGAAGAGGTCGACTTTGAGACCATCGGCGAAGACGGCGGGATCCTGGCGATCAACACCTTCGTCAACTACCGCACCCCCGTCGATCCCATCGCGCATTTGGCGCCGTTCTTCAAAACCATGGCCGACGAGGGACGCACCAAACTGATCCTCGATTTGCGTCAAACCAGCGGCGGGTCCACCGACGCCATGCTGGGCGTGTTTGCGCATCTGCTCCCCGAGCCCGCCACGGTCGTCAGCCATGTTGAGGTGAAAACGCTCGATCTGACCGCCTTTGCCGAGCACATCGACACCTGGGATCCCTCCGCGCTGACACCCGACGCCAGTCAGTTCGATCCACTCGAGACGGGCGGCTACCGCTACAAGAGCGAATATGCCGATGACCGCACCCGGCCCACCAGTCCCGCCGAACACGCCTTTACCGGAGAGCTCGCCGTGCTGATCGGCCCCGCCAACGCGTCGGGCGCTACGCATTTGCTGGCTGCGCTCCAGTCCAATCGCCCCAACACGACCTTCATTGGCGAACCCACCGGAGGCGCGGCCACCGGCGCCACAGCCGGCGTCATCTTCTTCCTCGACTTGCCCAACAGCGGCGTGCGCGTTCGCGTCCCCTGGCAGCGCACCGTCACGGCCAACGCTGACAACTTGCCGCCCCGCCAGGGCGTTCGCCCCGATTTGCGAATCGCTCGATCGGCCCAAGACATCCGTGACGGCCGCGACCCGGCTTTGGCGGCGGCGATCGCCCATCTTGGGATTGACGTCGAACCTGATCCCACCCCTTAGTCGACGGCGAGAGCGGCATCAAAAGCGGGCACATGTTCGGCCAGTCGCCCGCCAATACGCACGGGCTCACATCGGGTCGCCAAGCCCTGGGCGTTCACATCGACAACAACCCCGGACACCGTGGCTTCGCCTTCGGCTGGACCAAACCGTTCGGTGCGCATCCGCGTGGTGAAGCGCGCAACCGAGGTTTCCTTCTTCATCCCAATGACGCTGTCATAGTCGCCGCACATCCCCGCATCGGTCTGGTAGGCGGTGCCGTGTTCAAGGATCTGAGCGTCAGCCGTGGGCACATGGGTGTGCGTGCCGACCACCAGTGTGACCCGCCCATCGCAAAAATGGCCCATGGCGTATTTTTCCGACGTCGCCTCGGCGTGCATGTCGACGACGATGGCGTCAGCGCCTTCGCCCAGCGGGCAGTTGGCCAATTCCTGCGCGACAACGGAAAACGGATCGTCGAGCGCATCCATCATCAGCCGACCGAGCACATTCATGACGAGCACGCGTTTGCCGTTCGGCGCGTCATACAGATACGCCCCGCGACCGGGCGCGTGGGCCGCGGGCGGATGGTTCACCGGCCGCAAGATCCGATGCTCTCGGTCATAATAGGTCGGCGCATCGGCTTGGTCCCAGGCATGATTACCCAGCGTGATCACGTCCGCACCGGCCTCGAAAATTTCCCGACCCGAGCTTTCTGAAAGACCAAACCCGCCAGAGGCGTTTTCGCCATTGACGATCACAAACTCCAGATCAAGGCGCGCACGCAGCTCGGGCAACCAACGCTGGACGGCGCGCCGGCCGCTGCGCCCAACGACGTCGCCAAAAAAACCAATTCGCATCGCCTAGTCCTTACGCTGCCCGTGCGTTGAATATGCAGCGCTTTCGGTGAGGATCCAATCCAGCGGTTCATCGTGCGGCTCGACGGGCAGATCCCAGACCCGCTGCACCTCAAAGCCAAGGCCGACAGCCCTCACCGAGCCCTGGGCGCGCAGTGCCGCCAGGGTGCGATCGTAATGGCCGGCGCCATAGCCAATGCGTCCGCCCTCATGGCTCCATCCCAACAACGGAACAAGCACCAAATCCGGCCTCACCGTTTCCGCCGACGCCAAGGGCGTGCGCACGCCAAACAGACCCTCCTCCAAAGGCTGACCGAAATCCCAGGCGCGAAACTCGAGCGGGCCCTCGCGCTCAACAACCGCCGGCAAACACAGCCGCGCGCCAAGCTGGCGAAACACCGCCATCACCCCGCCGGTCTCGATCTCATCACGCATGGGAGCGTAACCGGCCACGACCGCCGGCTTGGTGTCGGCGAGCTCCGCCGGCACGCGCGAGGCCATGGCCTCGCCGGCCTTGGACGCCTGCTCAAACGCCCGCGCCCGCCGCACCTTCAGCTCCGCCCGCAGCTGCCCCTTATCCATCCGATCCTCTCGCGCTGAGACCCGTGCGCAATACGGTCCCGAAGCGGAAATGCGCCGCGCGACGCCTGACGTTCGCCAACACGGCTCACCGCTCGCAAAGGTGACGACGCCCGCGTGGACCGTGGGGTTATGACATCCCCGTCGACCTAGCCTAGCTAGGTGGGCGCCGTGTGAACCAGACCACGATCCGGCCCAGGGACAGCTCCCGAGGGAATGGTTACGGTCGCCGGGATGAAGGACCCTCACGCGAACCGCAGGACGTCGCCACCGACAAAGGTAAGCCCGCCCAGGCGCCAACGCAATCTGGCCGGCCACCTTGCTTGCGACTAAACTGGGCGCATGTGGCGATCGGCGGGGATCTACGGCGGCGTTTTGGCGTTGAGCGCATTCGCGCTTGAGTGGTGGGAGCACCAGCACCTCACCCGCGTTGTGCCTGAGGGCGGCTACATCGCTGTAGTGGCCATCGCCTTCATTGCGCTTGGGGTGTGGATCGGCCGCAATGTCCCCAAACCCTCCACACCTGAAGAGCGCGCCCCATCCCCCGAACGCGTTCTGGCCAAGCTCGGCGTGACAGCCCGGGAGTTCGCTGTGCTCGAATTGATCGCGGCGGGCCAGTCCAACAAGGAAATCGCACGCAGTCTCGATGTGTCGCCCAACACCGTGAAAACGCATCTGCGCCGGCTGTACGACAAACTCGGCGTGGAGCGTCGCACCCAAGCGGTCCGCCGAGCCCAAGAGCTGCAATTGTTGCCCTAACCCGTCGTTCTAAAGGGTGATGACGCCCCAATCACCCCTTTGGGCGACTGGCCAGACGGACCATGGCGCGTCAACGCTCAGACACGTTCAGGCGACATGCAACGGAGGACTTCATGATACGCACTGTTCTGATTTTCGGCGGCCTGGCCGGCGCGTTCGTGATCGGCGTCACAAGGCTTGGCTTTACCTTGACTGGAGGCGAGGCCGATCCGTCCATGGTGTGGCTGGGCTTCCTGACCATGATCATTGGCTTGTCGCTGATCTTTTTGGGCGTCAAGCGCTATCGCGACAGCCAATGTGACGGCGAGATCTCGTTCTGGCGCGCATTCGGCGTGGGGGTCGCCATGGCCGTGGTTGCTGGCCTCGTCTACGTGGTGGCCTGGGAGTTCCATCTGGCCGCGACCAACTTCGCCTTCATCGAGAACTACTCCAGCGCCTTGATCGCTAAGGCGACCCAAGACGATCTGCCCGCCGAAGAAATCAGGCAAAAGATCGAAAGAATCGAAAGCAGCAAGGAAAGTTACTACAATCCGTTGTTCCGCATACCGATCACATTCTCAGAGATTTTTCCGATCAGCGTCATCATCGCCGCGATTTCCGCCGCCGTTCTTCGCAACCCCAATGTGCTGCCGCGCACTGTCTAACGTCGTCAAACCACCGCAGGAGACATAATCATGGCCATGGCATTCTCAGTTAGCTTAGCCGTCAAAGATATCGAAGCATCCAAGTCGTTTTACACCAAGCTTGGATTCGAAGTGATGGGCGATTACGCCGATCAAGGTTGGGCCATCTTGCGCATGGGTGAAACCACAATCGGTTTGTACCAAGGCATGTTCGAGAAAAACCTGCTCACATTCAATCCCGGTTGGGATTCCAACGCCCAAAAGCTTGAGTCCTTTGAAGACGTCCGCGAAATCCAAAAGCGGTTGAAAGACCAAGGCATAGCCTTCACCGAAGAAGCCGACGAGACCTCATCGGGACCCGCACACTTTGTCATCGTCGATCCCGACGGCAATCCGATCATGTTTGATCAGCACGTCTAATCTCGCCTCTCACCATCATCGGTTCGCACCAGCGCCAAACGCACCGCAGCGGCCTGGCGCGCGAACGCCGGGCCTTCAACGCCGCCAAGAGCAGCCTCGTCGCTCTTGGCGGCGGCTTGCGCCAAATCATCCAGTCGCCGGGCCAGCGCAGCGAGCGCAGCCTCAAGCGCGGCCAGATCCGATTCATCGACGTAGTTCATCACACAGCCGTCATCGTGCACCTCAAATCCGCGTGCAAGTGGACGCGCACCGCGGCGGGCGTTATGAGGCCGTACAGTCGCACACATGCTGGCTTGGTCCAGCCCTTGTCCTCAAATCAGGAGATTCGCCATGACCGTCCGCGTCGCCATCAATGGATTTGGCCGTATTGGCCGCCTGGTTCTGCGGTCCGCCCTCGAACACAACCGCAGTGACATTCGGGTCGTCGCCATCAACGATTTGGGCCCAGTTGAAACCAACGCCCATCTGCTCAAATACGACACCGTGCATGGCAATCTGCCCCAGGATGTGAAGGTTGATGGAGACACCATTGACGCGGGCCAAGGCCCGATCCGCGTCACTGCCGAGCGCGATCCCGCCAATCTCCCCCACCGCGATCTCGACATTGATGTTGTGTTGGAGTGCACCGGCATCTTTACCGACGGCGACAAGGCCAAAGCCCACATTGACGCGGGCGCCAAGCGCGTTGTGATCTCCGCTCCAGCGAAAAATGTCTCCAAAACTGTGGTGTACGGCGTGAACCACGACGCCATCACGGCTGACGACCTCATCATCTCCAACGCATCGTGCACCACCAATTGCCTTGCGCCCGTCGCTAAAGTGCTCAACGACGCCATCGGCATTGAGCGCGGCTACATGACAACGGTGCACTCCTACACCGGCGACCAGCCCACCTTGGACCGCCTGCACAAAGACCTTTACCGCGCGCGCGCCGCAGCGGCCGCCATCATTCCAACCTCCACGGGCGCAGCCAAAGCCGTGGGCCTCGTCCTCCCCGAACTTGCCGGCAAGCTCGACGGCGCCGCCGTGCGGGTGCCAACACCCAATGTGTCGATGATCGACCTCACCTTTGATGCAGCCCAGGACACAACCCCTGAGGCGATCAACCAGGCCCTCATCGCCGCCGCCGATGGCCCGCTGCACGGTGTGCTGGGCTACACCAACGAACCGCTGGTCTCCGCCGACTTCAATCATGACAATCGCTCGTCGATCGTCGCCCTACCGCTCACCCAAGTGGTCGATGGCAAGTTTGCGCGCGTGCTCAGCTGGTACGACAATGAGTGGGGCTTCTCCACGCGCATGCTGGACACCGCCGCCGCCCTCGCGGCAAGAATTCCCACCCACGCCTAACGGGCCAAGAGCAAGGGGACCACGATGACATTTGCGATCAGCCGCATGCGCAATCGAGGCGCAGCGGGGTGTGTTGCGCTGGCGGCGGTGCTGGCCGGTTGTGAGGCGATTCAGGATGTCACCGAGGCCCCGCAGGTCTTGCTGGGAAGGGGTGGACCGGGCGCCGCCGCGCCCAATCCTGGCGGCCCGCCGCCCCTTCGCGACCACACCGTGACGCAAGCGCCCGAAAGCTTGGAAACCCAGCCCGCCACCGAACGTCCATCAGAGCCCAATCGGTTCAGCGCCCGGGTCGATGGCGACGTGCGCGTGATCCGCACCAACGGCATTCCATCCCACGCGACCGGTTCATTTCCCAACGCCGGCAACCCCAATGCGATCCGCCGGCAGGATCGCACGCTGCGCGTTCCCGCCAGCCCCAAGCGCGCCGCCAGCCCGACGCCCGTCGAAGGCTATGACTTTGGCGTGGCGGTCAATGGCGTGAAGTTTGATCCTGGCGCCGCTGAGTTTTATCGCGGCGATCCCAATTCGGGCTGGCGCTATGAGCCGCTGTCCGGCGCCATCGATCTAGGGCTCGACGAAAACCACGCCCATGTGCAGCCAGACGGGGCGTATCACTATCACGGACTGCCGACGCTTTTGCTGGAAGAGCTCGGCGTCAAAGCGCAAAGCCATTCCCCGCTGGTGGGTTGGGCGGCGGACGGTTATCCGATCTACGCGCTCTATGGCTACACCGATCCGGAAAACCCGCGCTCGCCCATTATGGAAGTCAGTTCTGGCTATGAGGTGAAGTTCGGCGATCGCCCCCTGGGCTCCGGCAATCCTGGCGGGGCGTATGACGGCGTGTTCGTCGCTGACTACACCTACGTCGCCGGCCGTGGTGATCTTGATGAATGCAATGGACGGTTCACGGTCACACCGGAGTTTCCCACCGGCACCTATGCTTACTTCCTGACCAACGAATGGCCCGTCATACCACGGTGTTTCAATGGCCAACCCTCGTCTGACTTCGCCAAACGGCGACCTGGCGGGCCGCCCGGCGCGCAGGGCGAAGGGCGCGCGGCGCCAGGAGAAAGGCCGCCGCCACGGCCCGCACGCTAGATGCCGCCACCCGCGCCGCTAACTGCCTTGCTTGTACAGTTCAGACAAGGACTTAAACGGCTCGAGTGAAAACATCGCCTCGACCGGCAGTTCGAAATACTCGGCGAGCTTCAGCGCCAGCTCTAGCGATGGATTGTAGTCACCGCGCTCCAAATACCCAATCGTTTGGTGGTTAACGCCAACCGCTTGAGCAAGTTGCTTACGCGACAGACCGCGTTCGGCGCGCAACACCGCGATCCGATTGAACGTCTGGCTCATACCCCTCACGCCTCCGCGTCGAGCGGCCGAACACGCCAACCCAGATAGGCGGTGGGCGCGGCGGCGCCGACGAACATCAGGGTCAAGAGCTCCATATAGAGGCGCGCAAACCGTTGCTCGGTTTCGCCGTCCCACATGTCGGCGAGGTGCATGCCTATCACCAGTCCCCCGCCAAACATCACCAACAGATACGCAAAGTTGGACGCCCGCATGGCGAGCTCGCGCCCCATCTCATCCAGCTGCGACTTTCCAAAGAAGATACAATTCAAACACTTCTGGATCAGGTCCCCTGTCGCAATCATCGCCAAACTGTAGACGGTGAAGCCGATCCAGGCGGTCACAATCATCCCCCAACCCAGCGCCTCGTACGACGGCGAACCCGCCAACAAAACGGCGCCCACAATATGCAGCGCCACCGCAAGCATCGGCGCCAAGCGCGCACTCCAAAGTCTCCACATCACCAT
>CAZADA010000060.1:0-5839 GCA_964483775.1 uncultured Caulobacterales bacterium | reverse complement strand
GCGCCACCGCAAGCATCGGCGCCAAGCGCGCACTCCAAAGTCTCCACATCACCATCGGATCGTTCCCATACAACAACATCATAAAACAGCAGTATGCTAATACGAGCCCATTGACAACGAAAAATTGTATATATACAACACATCGTATCGCAAGAACGCCAAGCGATCGAAGATGAGAGACACGCTATGAAACAGATTTTGATGAGCATGACGGCCAGCCTAGCGCTCGCCACCACAGCAACCGCCGATCCGGCCATGTGGAAAATCAGCGACGACGACAACACGATTTGGCTGTTTGGCTCGGTGCATGTGCTAAAGCCCGAGACCGAGTGGCGCACAGACGCCCTCGATGCGGCGATCGCCGAGGCCGAAGCTGTGTACTTCGAGGCGCCAACGGACGAAAACGCCCAAGGCCAATTCCAGCAATTGATCTTCCAATACGGCCTCAACCCTGAAGGCACGACGCTCACGAGCCTGCTGGACGAAGAGCAGATCGCGTTGCTCAATCGCGTCGCGGCCGCCTACGGCGTCCCCGTCAGCACGCTCGAGCCGCTCCGCCCATGGTTGGCGGGCCTGATGATCCCGCTCACCGCCATTCAGGCGTCGGGCTATGACCCCAACTCGGGCGTAGAGATGGTCTTAAGCGGGGAAACCGACGATTCGCTTGAGCGCTTCTTTGAAACGCCCGAGGAGCAGATCCGCTTTTTTGCCGACCTGCCCGATGACATCGGCGTCCAGTCCCTGGTGGCGGGACTGCAGCAACTCGAAGACGATCCCGCCATGTTGGACCACATGGTGGCGGCTTGGGCCGCTGGCGACGTTGAACAGCTCGACGAGATCTTCCACGGCGCCATGCGCGATCTGGATGCGCAGATCTACCAAACCCTCATTGTGGATCGCAACGTGGCCTGGGTTGAAGAGCTCGACACGCTGATGGACGGGTCCGACGACGCGGTGATCGTCGTTGGCGCGGGGCACTTGGTCGGTGAAAGCGGCGTGCCGACCTTGCTGGAAGCCGAAGGCTACACCGTCGAACGCGTCCAATAGCGCAACCACGGCCGACAAACAGAGGGCTCCGAGGCGTGGATCCGCGCACCTCGGGGCCTTCGCCTCATTATCGGCTATCCAGCTTCAGTTCGATGCGCCGGTTGCGGGTATAGGCTTCTTGCGTGCGCGCTTCATCCAGCGGGTAGAACTCACCAAATCCGGCCGCGACCAAGCGCCGAGACTCAATGCCTTGTTCCTCAAAGAAGTTGACCACCGAGATCGCCCGGGCCGCCGAAAGATACCAATTGGACGGAAACTGTTCGGTGGAGATGCCGCGTTCATCGGTGTGACCATCAACCCGGATGATCCAATCCACGTCATCAGGAATGTCCTCGGCGATCTCCTTGATCACATCAGCGATCCGCGCCAATTGATCGCGACCAGCCGGAGTGATGTCCGCTTCGGCCGAAGCGAACACAACGTCGGTCTCGAACACAAACCGGTCACCGACAATGCGCACGTCCGAGCGTTCGCCCAACGCGTTGGTCAATTTCTCAAAGAACTCCGATCGGACCCGCGCCAGTTCCTGGGCCCGGCGCGCCAACGCCGTGTTCAGCCGTTGTGAGAGGTTCTCGATCTGCGCCTGTTGCTCGCGATCGCGTTGTTCAGACTCCTCCAACGCCGACAACAGCACCGACAACTGATCGTTCAACGCCGCGATTTCCTGACGCAACAGCGCCGCTTCCAACTGCGCCGCCTCACTTAACGCTCGCTCGTCATCCAAAGACACGGTGAGCAACGTCGCCTGACCCTGGGCCGCCGCCAGAGACTGACGCAATCGCGAAGCCTCGGACTCCGCAGCCACCAACGTCGCACGCAGCCTTCGGCCCTCCTCGGTCAAACTCTCGTTTTCGTCCTCCAGCTGCGTGTTCTCAGTCAGCAGCGCGTTGACTTCATTGAGCGCGTTGCTTTGTTCCACCCCGAGCGCATCAGCCAACGCGTCCAACTGCGTGCGCAAGGACTGGTTTTGCTGGTCGAGCTGGGCGAGTTGCTCATCGCGCCCGGTCAGCTCTTGGCCAAGGACAAACTGAGCCACCAAAAACGCCGACAACAAGAAGATCGCCACCAAAAGCAATGTCGCCAAGGCATCGACGAAACCCGGCCAATAATCCCCCGAATCCTGTCGGCGCAGCTGAGAAAACGAGCGCACAGCCATAAACGCTAGCCCCGATCCCGGCGCGACGCCGCCTCAAGCGAGGCTGTGATGGCGCGGGCAAGCGTCCGCAACTCGCCACGCAGCGCCTGATTGCTCTCGGTCTGCTCAGCCACCAACGATTCCGACAAGCGTTGCAGCGTCTGGTCCAGCGAACGCACGTGGCGCAGGGCGGAATCGTCGAGCACCCGCTCTTTGATCGCCACAATCGCCTCTTCCTGGCGACTGAACCGCTCGGTTAAGACCCCAAGCTGTTCGGCCAGGATGTTGATCGCCTCATTGCTGCGTGCGCGCCCATCCTCAGCGCGCGCGACCAATTCTCCAAGTTTATCAAGACTGTCGGCTGTCTGTTCGATCAGTGCGGTTGTAAAACCTGGATTGCCCGACGCTGATTCAATACCGGTCGGCGACACCCGCGTGATCGACACCATCCAGTCTTCCATCTCGGTGTAGAACCGGTTCTGCGCCTGGCTGGCCTGAAGGTCGAGGAACCCCAACACCAACGATCCCGCGAGCCCGAAAATCGATGAGGAGAACGCCGTGCCCATGCCCTCAAGCGGTTCCTGGATCGTAACGAACAGATTGGTCACCACGTCGCTGCTGGTTGTGGCCGGCGCGCCGGGTCCGCCCGGCTCGGGCGCCAAAGCGCCAACCGACTGCACCAGCGACCCCACCGTCTGCAGCAAGCCCCAAAACGTGCCAAGCAGCCCCAAAAAGATCAGCAACCGCGAAAAATAGCGCGTCAGCTCACCCGCTTCGCCCATGCGCGCGCCCACCGAGTCGAGGATTGATTTGGCTGACTGCGGCGAAACGCGAGGCCGTCCGCCGGCATCCGCGCTGATCAACGCCATCGGCGCAATCAAGGAGGGCGGCTGACGCATGCGGTTCAGATCGCGGTACTCGGACAGTTCGCGCAACCACGCGACGGCCGGACGCACGCCCAAGGTTTGATGAAACGTATATGCAACGCCGATGAACAAGACCGCAACAATCGATCCGTTGATATAAATATTGGCAAAAAATGCATCCTTGACCGTGGCGCTTCCCTGCATCAAAGCAAAGACAAGCGCAGCGATCGCTAAGACAAACAGGAACATCGGCGCGACATATCGTCCAGGCCCTGTAAACGCGGGCCCACGTCCCACGGTCACATCGTCCAATACGCGCTCAACCATGCCTGTCTCCCTTGCCCAGGTCGGGCCGTCCGTTCCCAGACCCTAGCCGATATCGCGGCGGTTTCGAGACCCGAACCGCGCTGAACTGCATCCCACTAGGCCGGCGCCAGATCAGTCAACGTCGTGCGCAAGCCGCGCAACACATCCGGCGCCCCGACCACGATGTTGCCGGTCGCGAGGACATCGTCACCGCTGTCCAGTTCCTCCACCAGTCCGCCCGCCTCACGCACGATGACAACGCCAGCTGCGATGTCCCATGCGGCAAGTCCCCGCTCCCAGAAGGCGTCAAACCGGCCGGCGGCCACATAACACAGATCCAGCGACGCCGCGCCGAACCGGCGAATGCCCGCAACCTTCGGCGCGACCGCGTGCAACTCGGTCAGGAACTGAGCGTGTCCCGGCCGGCCGCGAAAGGGAATGCCGGTGGCGATGACAGCGTCGCTCAGCTCGCGCCGCGCCGAGACCCGCAAGCGCTGGTCATTGACGAACGCGCCTTTGCCCTTCTCGGCCCAAAACAACTCATCAGCCGCGGGATAGTACACCACCCCAGCCACCAACGCCCCGTCCCGTTCCAAAGCGATGGACACCGCGTAGTGGGGAATGGCGTGCAGAAAGTTCGTTGTGCCATCAAGCGGATCGATGATGAAGCGATGGCTGGGATCGGTGCCGGCGACAGCGCCGCCCTCCTCGAGAAGAAAGCCATATCCCGGCCGAGCCTTGCTCAATTCCTCCAGCAAAACGGCCTCAGCTCGCTGATCGGCGATCGACACAAAGTCCGCCGGTCCCTTCCGCGACACCTGCAAATGCTCAACCTCGCCGAAATCACGGCGCAAACCGCGCGCAGCCTTACGTGCGGCGGACTGCATGACGGAGATCAAAGCGGACGGCGTAGGCATGGCGCATCGCTCTACACAATGCGCGGGCCTAGGGAAAGCCGCACGCGCGCCAATCCGACGGGCGCAGCCTTTATTGCCCCATTCAAGCCTTGATTCTCGTTCAAATTACGCTCTGGTAGAGGCAAGAGCTAACCTGTGGGGAAAACCACCATGAAAGCTATGGGCGAAGTGCGCCGCGCCGTCGCCAAGGCGAGCGCAAGTATCGTGTTTTTGATGATGGTGCTTGGCGCCGCGGCGCTGCCTGCCGCAGCCCAATCCTATACAGTCAATGGCGAGCAAGTAGACTATCAAACTCAACAAATGTTCTATCTCGCCGGTTTCCCGCCAGGTGCTTACTATCTGGATCAGCAGGGCAATTTTGGCATGGTCGGCCAGCCGCCCATCATGAACCTGTATGAGATGCAGGCTCAAATGGGCCAACAGCAGACCTATCCCCAGGGACAAAACCCTTACGGCGCCTATGGCGGTCAACCCGGCGGCTTTTCGAACACCCCGGGCGATCCAACCGGCTCGCGCATTTTCTGGGTGTACTCGCCCAGCATGTTTTCGGGCGCCAGGGGCGGCTCGTCGGGCTACATCCACATTTGCCCAGGAGGCGTGTACTATCGCAGCTCAGAAGGTTCGATCAGTATCGGCGGAGAATACCGCCCTTACATGGACAGCGACCCCGAGAACACAGGCATGAATGACAGTTGGGCCGGCATGGCGAGCACATCGCAAAACGCCGGCCAGTGGACCATGCAGCAAGGCGAGCAAGGTCCAGAGGTTGTGCTCTACAACAGCGACGGCTCAACCCAACAATTCCCGATCTCGACCCTGCAACAGGGCTCTTGGACGTGGGGTCAAACCCGATACGCCGTTGAGAGCGGAAGCGCGTCCTGTCGCTAGGGCGTGCGAAGCTCGACAGCATGGGCTGACGATCAGTCAGCCCGCTTCACGTAGGCGCCGTCTTCGGTGTTGACGATGATCTTCTTGCCCTGCCCGATGAATGGGGGCACGGCGGTGCGCACACCGTTTTCGAGCACCGCCGGCTTGAACGAATTGGCCGCCGTTTGCCCCTTCACGACCGGTTCGGTCTCCGCGACCTCCAATGTCACCTGATCGGGAATGGATGCACCGATCGGCTTGTCATTGTAAAATTCCATCTGAACGAGCATGCCGTCCTGCAAATAGGCCGCTTGATCGCCGAAAAAATCGCGCTCGACCTCAATTTGCTCATACGACTGCGCATCCATAAACGCGAGCATATCGCCTGACTCAAACAAGAAGGTGTGGTCCTTTTGCTCAAGCCTCACACGTTCGATCGTCTCTGATGCACGAAAGCGTTCATTCAGCTTGCGTCCGTCAATGAGGTTCTTCAATTCAACTTGGTTGAACGCGCCACCTTTGCCCGGCTTCACGGCATTCGTCTTGACTGCTCTCCAGATTGTGCCCTGGTGTTCAATCACCGTACCGGGTTTGATTTCATTGCCGTTGATTTTCGCCATGACGCTGCCCCGTCGAGGGTGGAAGTTACCAAGCGCTCTAGCGGGGCCCGACAAGACCGGTCAAGCGCGCAGGGCCGTTTC
>CAZADA010000059.1:0-18004 GCA_964483775.1 uncultured Caulobacterales bacterium | reverse complement strand
GGCGGCGATGAACGCCGCGAACTGGCCGCGCGTCACCTCAAAACGGCCTACGGCAACGCGGTAACCGATGGTGACATCGTGTATGGGCTGTTCGGACCGATCACCCTCGTTGGAGCCCATTTCAAACGCGCCGGAGGGCAACACCACCATTTCGGGGCAGGCTTCACATTCCCGGAAGATGCTGAAATCGGGCAGGTTTGGGGGCGGGAGGTCGCTGACCGGACTGATCTGGCGTGAGGGTGTCTCGCGCGCATCGCCATGGGGTGCGCTGGCTGGCGTTCGCGCCAGGGTGGTTGGTCCGAGCGCGGGGGCGTCGTCGGCCCGGTCCGCGGCGTCATCGGCTGACCCAGCTGAGCCGGACGAGGGGTCGTTGCTGGAGGGTTGGCTGTCGCCGGTTGCGCCCAACCATTGATCGCGTGTGGCGAACGCCAGAGCCGCCACGAGGGCGAGCGCCGACACGCCCGCAATGGCGACCATGGGCGCCTTGCTGGTTTTGCGCCGGCGGGTGTAGCCCAGGCTTTCGGCCAGGCGGTCCACGTCGGCTTCAAAGTGCTCCAGCGTCACAAACTCGGCGTTGCGACGCGCCAGCCCGCTCAGCGGTTCGGGCAGGTCATGCGGCTGGGGCATGTGCGCCCCGTCAAACAGCACAGGCACCACCGGTGTGCCCCGCTGAAGCGCTGAGGCGATCTCAATGCGAACAAAATCGTCAGGGTCGTCGATGCGTCGTTTGCCGTCGGGGCCTCGCGCGTCGAGCCATGACTTGCCGATCAAACACAAGACAACACGGGACTGGTTGACCTTTTCTCTGAGGACGTCAACGAAGTCGATGCCTTTGGGTATCGAGTCGACGTCGACAAAGATTTGGTCCTTCGCCAAAAAATCCTGCAAGCGTTTGTAGAGACGCTCGGTCTGGTAGCGCGTGTCGTCGCGCCGATAACTGATGAACACCTCGGCCATGCCGCCCGCCCCTTTACCTGATCCACTGTTGCGCAGTTGATCTCCCATGCGCGCTGTGTGCTCAGCGGTATACGCGAACAGCCGATCTTGATGAAATTGCGACCTCCAAATGTGTTTTAGGCAGAAAGAGCTGGTTTGAGCGTTTGCATCGGGGCGTCACATGACGTGATAAAGGTCGTATTGGGGAGTAAAGGTGACCAAACGGGGAGTGGGCGGTTCGGTTATGCTGAAGCAGTCGCCAGACATCGCGCGCGCTGCGCTGCGGCCCGTCGCGGCGTCGCCGACCGGGCGTAAGCGGGTGCTGGTTGTGGCGGACCGCTTCCCACCATCGATCCATGGCGGCGCGGAAATCAGTTTATACCTGACGCTGAAGGCGATCGATCCTGAGAAGTATGAGATCGTGATCGCGGCGTTGAGCGACAAACACGCTGTGACCACCCGCGAATCCTATGATGGATTTACCATTTATCGCATTCCGATGTCCCCGCACTGGGCTGCGACGATCACTGCGAGCACCGCCAAACAGCAGCAGTCAAAGAATCCACTGTTGCGGTGGGTTGGTAAGGCCGAGATGGCTGCTCGCTACACCCTCTCACGGCGTTCGCGACGCTCGATCGCCACGCGGGTGCGCGCGCTGCGGCTCTACCGCCGGCTGTCCCGCGCCAACAAGTTGGGTTGGTTGCCGAACATGGACGCTGACCTCCTGGACTTGTCGCCGCCGGTCACCGCGTTGCGGTCCGCCATCGAAGCGGTGAAGCCTGATCTCATCCACGCCGACAACTACCGCAGCATTCTGATCGCCACAGCGGCCAGCCCGGACGCGACGCTTTTGGTGGCCCATGTGCGCGATAACCGCTTCTTTTGTACGCACCGCAACCAAGCCACCCATGTGGGACTGACCGCGTGTTCAACCTGCGAGTTAAAGTGTGTCACCAACGCGCGACTTCCCGGCAGTGATGACGTGATGGCGTTCATGGACGAAGATCGCGCCGTCCGGCGTGACGCGCTGGCGCGGGCCAACCGCGTCATTGTGACCAGTGAATACCTACGAGAGCAGGTCGCTGCTGTGACCTTCGCCAAGCCGCTACATATTGTGCCCAATCCCTCGGATGATTTGACGCTCGTTGAGCAACATCAAGAGGGTGTCGAACGCGCGACGCCGCCGGAAATCCTGATTGTAGGGATGGTGAACCAAAGCAAGGGCCAGCATCGGCTGCCGGCGTGGCTGCCCAGATTGAAGGCTGAGTTGCGCGATTTTCGGGTCGTCTTGGCCGGCCGAGGGCAGTTGCTCACGCGGATCGCCAAGGACGTGGCCAAACTCGGTCTGTCGGATCATGTCCTGACGCCGGGCTTTCTGCGGCGCGATGAGTTGTATCGCGCGTACGCCCGGGCATCGGTGGTGTTGCTGCCTAACGTTTGGCCTGAACCGTTTGGCCGCGTTCCGCTTGAAGCGGGCCTGTCGGCCCGCCCCGTTGTCGCCTACGCCCTTGGCGGGCCCAAAGAGACGATTGTCCACGAGTTCACGGGCTTGCTCGCCCCGCCGCAGGATGAGACCGCGCTCATCGACCACGTTGTTCGCCTCGTTCGCGCGCCAGATCTTGCGCACTGGATGGGCGCCAATGCGCGTGAGCGCGTTCGTCGGAACTATACGATGGACCGGGCGGCTTCCATGATGAGCGATGTTTGGACCACTTGCTTTGCTCCCGCCTCCTTACCCCACGACCGGGCCCATGACGCCGCCATCGCCACCTAGCGCCGCACTTTGTGATCTGCAATCGCTTGGGATGATGATGAGGGCGGTTGTGCGGCCCGCAAAGCCGGCGATGGCGCGATGACCCGTATTCTTCTTCCCAGCGTCGATTGTCTCCCGCAGATCGGGGGCATTTCGCTGATGGCGCACCACCTCGCCAACGCTTTGACGCACCGGGGCGCGGATGTGCATGTGCTGGCGCCGAAAGGGGCGTGCATCCCAGCGGGCTTTGAGGCTGATTATTCGTTGATCGAGGACACGTCGGCCAGACCGCGCGACCGCCAGGGTAGGGTGTGGCGAGAAGGCGGGGAAGAGAGCCGCGTACGTGCGCTCCTGCGGGGGCTTGTGCGGAAGCTGGACGTGGATCGGGTGTTGCTGTTGCACCCGTTTTACTATGGGCCTCCGTCCATGGGATTGACGCGGCGGGATGGACCGGTCCCGGTGTCCATGTACTTTCATGGCTTTGAGTTGCGCTCGCAACTCACGCTGGATATGCGGCAGAAATCGGCGCGTCAGCGGCTGCGCGGGGAGTGGCCGACCTTGCGGGATCTCACTCTGGCCTCAGCTCGCCAGGCCGATGAGATCCTCACCAACAGTCGGTATACCGCCCGGCTGGTTGGCCAAATCGGCGTTAAGTCGCCGGTGTTTGTGACGGGATGTGGCTTGTCTGAGCAGGATTACCGCGAGGGATTGCGGCGCGCGCCCAGCTTTGATCCCATCGTGAAACGGCGTTTTCGCGAAACCCTTGGCTTGCCGACCGATCGTCCGGTCATCGGTGCGGTGGGACGTCTGGTTGCCTCGAAGAACATCCCCTTGATTTTGCAGGCGCTAAAGCAAGCTCCCGACATCCACGCGGTGATTGTCGGCGATGGACCCGACAAGGGCGCCTTACACGCGTTGGCTGAGGATCTTGATGTCAGCAGCCAGGTGTCGTGGCGCGAGAACATCAGCGAAGCCGACAAATGGGACCTGCTCGCCAGCCTGGATGCGTTCTGTCTGGTCTCAAAGAAGGCCGCACACGGCCGTGTTGAAGGCTTCGGCATTGTGCTGCTTGAGGCCGCCGCAGCTGGGACGCCCGTGATCGCGACACCGAGCGGCGGCATGGTTGACGTTGTCGCGCACGAGCACACCGGTCTGTGCGTGGGTGTTGGCGATGCCGCAGGCCTGGTGAGCGCGTGGCGCCGCTTGGTCGGCGATGGTGATCTTGCGGCGCGTTTGGTGCGCGCGGCGCGGCGCCAAATTGAAGCGCGCTACAATTGGCCCGCCATTGCGACGACATTGCTGCGCCGTTGGGCGATTGCTGCATCGAAAGCGGACGTCGCTTGAGGCCTTGCCGCCTTCCCGATCCGCGTTTTCGCTTGGCCGCGGCGGTCTGGCTAGGTGTAAATGCGGTGATTAGCCTCCTTTACATTGTCGATTGTGAGCGTTGTGTTGGGTGCGACTAGGATCACCGCTTCAGAGTTGAAATTGGCAACGCTATGACCTCCCAGTTTGCTCAGCTCATCGCCGCTGATGTTCGAACCGACCCTTACGTTCACTTTCTCAAATCGAGCTTTCTCGACCCCGATACCTTCAGTGTGCTGAATGAAGCTTGGCCGGAGGGTCATCTGTTTGACGGGATTGCCTACGGCATGGGGGGGCGTCGCGGTTTTGGCAACCACACCTCTGAGCAATACCCTCTCTTCAAGCAAGTGGTGGATCATTCTCAGGTTTGGCGAGACTTCTTTCATTCCGTGAACAATGAAGACTTTTGCCACTCTTTACTCTCTATTCTGGCACCTTATGCTGAAGCAGCCGATGCTGCGGTGGACTTTTCTCAATTGCGGTTTCGGGATGCGCATCCCGATGACCGTAAAGATATTGGTGCGGACGAATTTACTGTGGATTTCAACATTTCTGAGGCGGTCCAGGGATATTGGCGTGAGGCGCACCACGACAATCCCAACAAAATTGTTGTGTTCCTTTTGTATTTCAATGACATAGGGGTCGATGCGGGAGGCGAGTTCCTCATCTACCGCCACAAGCAATCCATGGCGCCGCGGGACTATGAGCGTTTTCCAGCGATGGAGGATGTCGATCAGGTCGCCACGGTCCGACCGCAACCCAATCTGCTCGTCGGGACAATGAACTCGCGTAACGCCTACCATGCGGTTCGTAAAATCACGTCGCCGACGGCCAAACGGCGCTTTGTCTATATCGCGCTCGGTTTGCGCCACAACGTTCGCGCCTGGCGGCCTGGCAATCCCAAGGACTGCCAACGTCCTGTTCACATCTGATGGCCAAGCCCGCCCAAACTGCCACAGTCTCTGCGAACAGAGCAAAAGTTGCAGATTGGGGGCGATCTCATGGGGACGGTGCGAAATGAGCTCCTGCCCGTCGTGCGAGGGGTCTTTGAGCTGGATGGCGAGACGGTCTCGGGCGCTGAGCATGGCGCCATGGGCGAGCGCGCCATGAACTGCGACTTTTGCGGGGCCGAACTTTGCGTTCAGCTCGCAGAGTTGGACAGAGTTCCGCGTTTGGCTGTTGTGTGCGCGCAGTGTGGTTGTCGCACCGACGTCATTGGTTCAGGCGGCGCGCAGAGTTGGCGCACGTTTGACGGTGGCGCCTCCGATGCCGACCGGACGCTCACCTTTGCGGCCGGTTCGCCTGACCGCCAGTACTTGCGCTATGGCTGGGGGGTGCCCGAGCGTTGGGGCGTGACGGCCACCGATGCATGGTGCGCGTTTGAGGCGCCGATTCCCGAAACTGAGGCGGTCACGGGCTTTGTGATCACCTATGCGCCGCCCAAGACGTGGGTGAAGAGCCGCCCATTTGCTTTGGAGGTGTACGCGCAAGACCGTTTTCTCGGCGGTGACCTGGCGGCGATCGCTGGCGAGCGTCAGGTGCATGCGCGGTTTGTGCTCAACGGGGTTGCGTGTCATGGCCTCGCGCTTGTGGAGTTGTTTCAACCGCATTTCGAAGACCCGGCCAACGGGGAGCTGCGCGAAGGGCTTGGGCTGATCAGTTGCCGCGTGCTTGCCTCGGCAATGGACTAGGCCTCCTTGGTCAGCCGATCACATTGGGGTGGAGCTGTGAGCATTCAGGCAGATCAGGTTACTGATACGGCCATCTTCACCAGCGGGCACGCGCCTTCGGGTGATGTGCTGGGTTTGCTCGGCCAGAGATACTATTCGTACGCCATCGCCGAGCAGGGCCATGCCGGCGCGTTGCGGCGCTTGAACTATCGGGTCACGGTTTTGGAGAGACCTGAGGCGGTGACGGCTGCGGCTTGGAAATCGGTGCTGTCGACGCCGCAGACCCGCTGCGTTCATTTGATGTTTCGCAATTTCCGCAGCTTGCGGCCGGTGCACTGGGCCTACAACATTGCCGTTCTGGTGTGGGAGTTCGACACTCTGTTGGGCCTGGACGGGTCGCACACCAATCCCTTTCGCAATCAGGTTCGCATGCTCAACGGGTGCGATGAGGTTTGGGTCGCCTCGCGCCATTCGCAAGAGGTCTTCCGTCAGTATGGGGTGACGAATGTCCATGTCGTGCCCTGTCCTGTGGCCGAACGCGGCGGTTCGGATCGCGCAGAGCGTGCTGCGGCGCGTCGCGCACTTTTGCAGCGCCCGAGCGTGACATTGCGTTCGGGCATCGGTGGCGGCGCTGAGCCGGCCAAGCCGCTTGGCGACCAAGATGTCATGATCGATCGTGAGCGGAGCACCGTGTTCGTGAGCGTGCTCAATCCGCTGGATCGTCGCAAACAGCTGCATCAGCTCCTAGCTGCGTTCGCCGTTTTTTCACGCGAGCGCCCGGACGCGCATTTGCTCCTCAAGTTCAGCGTGTTCACGGGCAACCACTCCATCGACAACGTGTTGAGCGGGCTGTTGGGAGGGGCGTATGGCGGCCGGGGTCTATGGAGCACTGGCAACATTACGATCTTGACGGATGCGCTTCCTGATCAGGAGCTTGGCGCGCTTTACGGCATGGCGGACTTTTACGTGAGCGCGACACGGGGTGAGGGGCAGAATTTGGCGCTGCAGGAGGCGATGCTCAGCGGCGCGCCGGTGTTGGCGCCGCGCCATACGGCGATGGCCGACTACATTGATGAGCACAACGCGATCGTGCTGCCCCATCGAGCCACTCTGTCGCCCGTCGGGGAGTCCCCCAGCTACCATGCGCATGGCCGCATGCCATGGTACGAGACGGGTATGGCTGAGCTGCGGGCCGGATTTGAACGGGCCGCGACGTTGTCGCCGCGCGCGCGTCAAGCGCTCGGACAGCGCGGCGCAACGACCATCATGCCTCAGTACGGCGTCGAGCGCATTGCGGCGTTGATGGAGGCAAGGCTATCGAGCGCGCGGCGCGTGTCGGCGCCGAGGTGACCGATTTGACCAACCTTGCCATTCATCTGCCGCGTGATGGTTCGCTCAGCACGCCCGCAGCGGTGGAGCAGTATCACGGTCTGGCGCGGGGCTCGGCCCGGGCGGCTTTGAACTGCGCATATTTCTTAGGCGAGGATGAGATCGCTCCTGGAGCCGGCGAGGTTGTCGCCTCCGGCGGAAGAGCGCTGGTGGCGGATTTGGCGGGCTGGGATGCACGTTTGTGGCGTGAGAAAAAACACGTCGCCGCGGGACCGACGGTGGGAATCTATCCCACCGTGGAACGCGCCTTCAGGACCTTGGACGTTGAATGGCAGTACATTGATCACATTGCCGATGTGCTTGGCGTGCGTGGAGAAGTCTCCCCGAGCGATTCGCAGCGCATCGAAGATCTTGCTCGGTGTCTTGATTTCTCGGACCTCATTGTGACGGGCAGTGAGACGTGTCGCCGACAGGTCATCGGGTATTTCGGGGCCGCCCCCGAACGGGTGGTCGCGTTGTCATGCGCGCCGACATTCTGCGAGGATTCTGCGCGGCTCGATGATCATGGCGAGAGCGCGCTCGGGCGCTTGATCGTTGTTTTCATGCCCGGCGCGACGAGCGAACGGGCGGGTCGCTCCGCACACGCCTTGGCGGCTGGGCTGCGCGCCGCCGGACTGCCCGTCCGGCTTGTCGTTGCACGCGATGGGCCGCAGCGGGATCACAAGCCCGGCTGGGCCGGCGAGTTCGATGTGTGTGTGAGTGTTGGCCGCCTGCAGCGCCAGTGGCTGTTCCGCCAGGCGGCCGTCACCGTGATGATCGACGATGGGGGATTTGTCGACACGCGCGCGGTCGAGGCCCAGTATCTATGTCATGCGTTGATCATGCCGCTGTGTGACGGTTATCAGCCGGTGCGCCATGCATTGGCGCCGTCAGCGCACGCGGCGTGTTCGTGGTATGCGCCGGGCGATATGGACGAAGCGGTCGAACACGCCATCACGGCGTTCCGCAGCCACCATCGCACACCGGCCTTGAGCGACGCCGAGCTTGAGCACATCCAGCATTGGCGCGAGAGCGACGACCTGTTGGGCGCGTTGCTCGAGCGAAGCGGTTAGGGGTGGGGATGCGCATTTTCTATCGACCTCATTTGGCGTTGATCGAGGTGCGCGGGGCGCAGGCCGCTGTCGAGCAGATTGAGGTGCGTGTCGATGGGCGCGTGTTTGCCCGCTATGGGCGAGGCGTGGTCCGGCGGCCCTCTGTTGGTCGCTTGGGCGGTAAGCCTTGTGACGGGTTTGCGCCTCTGCCGCTCACTGTGGCGCGCGCTGCGAGCGTGGTGGATTGCCGCGTCGCCACAGCGCTTGGCGAGCAGGTGGGCGTTGTCGAGATGGACGATGTCGCCGCACTAGGACGCCCGGCGGCGGGGGCTGAGCCCGACGCGTCCGACCCCTGGCGGGCGACGTTCATGGCGAGCTTCATAGCGGTTGAAGGTGGGGATCATGGGGGGGCTGACGCGTTGGGGCTCATGGCGATCAACTGGGACGACATTGCCGCATCGCTACCCCAAGTGATCTTTGTTCGATTGTTGTTTGCTTTGGTCTTGGGGCGCGGTGTGAGTGGTCGGAGTCTTGATCATTATGTCGGCCTGTTGGACCAAGGCGCGCGAGGACGCGATCTTATCCGGCGCATTGTGTCGTCTGCCGAGGGGCAGGCCGTCGACAAATCTCACCTGCGCAACACGGCCGTTGTCGGGCAGTTTTGTCGCGAGGTCATCGCTCGTCGTGGTTTCGCTGACGGGACGGACCCATGACCGCACCAACGCCGCTGCAAGCGTACGTGGAAGCCAATGCGGCTTTTTGGGACGCGCATGTTCCCCCGTCTTCTGGCGGCGGGACGATCCTCGTCGATTTGATGCACGACAACCAGTGGTATTTGCGTTGGAATTTGCTGACGGCGAAGTACCTTCAAATGATCCACGGGGGCAGCATTTGGGGTCTTTTGCATCATTGGCAGACACCTCTTCTGGAGTACGATCCCAACATTAACCGAGATTTAGCAGTTTCATTTGGGGTTGATCGTGTTCTTGATCTCGATGAGCGACGACGGGCGCTCGAGGCGTCGCCGGGCCCGCAGGAGCAGCGCAAAATGGCTGCGTTTGAGGCGCAGCTTTCCCAGTTGGAGGGTTTAGAGCACACAGCGTTGCGTCAGGCGTTGTTGGCGCTGGCGCCGGACGGCGATCCTGATTTTGGATGGTTGGCTTACGACACCCATCTTCGCTCGAAACGTATGGCGACGGTTCATCGGTGGGATGAGTCCTCCCAGGCCGCATTTATCGATCTGTATTGGTGGAAGCTGTTGTGCCAGCGCATGGCCGACACGCAGCGCTTTTCACGCTGTGTGGTGGGGCACATTGAGTACGCGCCCTATGCGTTCTTTGCACAAGCGGCGATTGAGGCTGGCGGGGAGGCGTATTTTCTTTGGCCGCTGGTTCCAGGAACGTTGCGCGTGTTTCGCGACCGGGAAAGCCTTCGGCTCAATCGCGACGCAAACTTTGTTGACTTCTATGAAAGCCAGATCGCGTCGAAGATTGCCGTTGATGCACCCCAAGTTCAGAGATTTTGGCAAGGCTTTCGATCACGTTTCGCCGCCACGCGCGCGTACCAGCGAGACAATCAACGATCATCGGCTCAATTTGATCGTGCGACCTTCTTGGGTTCTTTGGGCCTTGACCCTAACAAGCGCTCGGTTTGCTTGCTGAGCCAGGCGCTATCGGATGCAGTGCACGCCAATGGCCCGATGATCTTTGATGATTTCGGCGACTGGATTGTGCGCAGCGTCGACCATGCTGCGATGTCGGGCAACTTTAACTTGATGGTGAAGATCCACCCTCGGGACCGTGTGTATTCACGCGATGGTTTTGTCGCTGACTTGGTGCGTCAGTACGACCATGCGCCCAACATCTCTATTCTGACCCGCACGGTCGAAAATGCTGAGATCATCGCCCATTGTGACGCCGTCAGCACCGTCCACGGCACGCCAGGCTATGAGTTCACCATGATGGGCGCTCACAGCATTCTCGCTGGGGCTGCGCGCTATAGCGGTCTTGGCGTGTGTGCTGAACCGGCCACGCGCGACGACTATTTTGAGGCGCTGGGCCGTGTGTCGCCGACGGCGGGTGAGCGGGAGGACGCCCAGCGCAAAGCCTTGGTGTTTGCGTTCGCCGAATTTTGCGTCATGCGCGCGCCAACCCTGTTTGTTCGTCGCGACAAAGTGCGGGTCAAGGCGTCCGATCGGTTTTGGCGCGAGGAGGCGCTTGTCGTATCCACAACGACGATCGAAGATGATCCATTCTATCACTGTGTGCTTCAGATGGCGCACGGCGATCACGTCCACCTATGTCGGCATGTGCACCTTGGCGGCTAACAGTCAGGGCCGCACGGCCATGTGGCGAGATGGCGTGGTGACTTTGCCTGGGTGGGCGGGGTGCGCGCTTGACATGGGGCGTTGGCTTCTCGGGGAGACGGGCTGAGATGAAAACCAGTATGAGAGTGTGTCTGCTTGCCGTCGTGGGCGGCGCGGCGCTGACGCCGATGGCTCGGGCCCAGGACGGTGATGGGGTTGCCGATGACAGGGTCGTCGTCACGGCGCTCAAGCGGGAACAGGGCCTTCAGGATGTGAGCCTCGCGGTGACGGCGGTGACGCCGAGCGATTTGCTGGAGTCGCAGGTTAACACTCTGGAAGACTTGCAGGTGTTGGTTCCGGGATTGACGGTGGGCAATGATTTTGCGTTCGCCAAGGTGTTCGTGCGCGGGATTGGCCTGAACAGCGCGTTTGCGGGGATTGATCCGTCGGTCGCTCTGCATGTCGATGGGGCGGTTGTCTCCCAGGCCGCCGCCCATTTTACCTCGCTGTATGATCTGGAGCGGGTGGAGGTTTTGCGGGGGCCTCAGGGGACGTTGTATGGGCGCAATGCAACCGGCGGGTCGATCAATCTGATCACCGCCAAGCCGACTGACGCCTTTGAGGGGTATGGCCGCCTGAGCTTGGGCAATTACAACCAGGTGTTGGCCGAGGGCGCGGTGAGCGGGCCCATCGGTCAGCGTCTTTTTGGCCGGATCGCCGCACGCACCGAGCATCGTGACGGGTTTGGCGTGCATACGGGGAGCGGGCAGGACATCGATAATGCGGACAAGTTCGGCGTTCGCGGCCAGCTCCGATTTGTTGTGTCAGAGCGGGTGAACACCCTGTTGTCCATCGAATATTATGATGAGGATGAGAATTCGCGCGCCTTTAAGTTTGTCCGCGCCTCATTTCCTGAAACAACCAATCCTGGATTGGTGGCCGTGGGTTTGCCCGATGTGACGGCCAATTCACGCGATGCGGGCGGCGACTTTGTTCCCCTTGGTCAGTTGCAGACCACATCGGTGACGAACACCTTGACCTATGACATCACCGATTGGTTGTCGTTGAAATCAGTTACGAACTGGCGGGATACCTCCAGTTTGCTGCTCCAAGACTTCGATATCTCCGATACTGTGAACGGCGATTTTCCTCCCGCTCCGACGTCGACGACGCAACTTCAGAGGGTCGACAGTCAGCAGTTTTCTGAAGAGCTTCAGCTGCTCGTCACTCGCGATCGGTGGCGGGGCATTTTTGGCGCTTATGTTTTCCGCGACGATGTCGTGAGCCGCGTGTTGATCGGCCGCGATCCGCTTGCAAACCAAACAACCATTGAGCGCAACCGGGTGATTGTGGACGCTTGGATGGACGTTGTGTCTTACGCGGCGTTTGCGAACGTTACCGTTGATCTGACGGACTCCGCGTCGATCCGACTTGGCGCTCGGTATTCAGAGGAGTCACGCGATGTGGAAAGCTTGTTTGGCGTCGCCTCTCCGACAGCAACTGAACCGGTTTTTGACCCACTCAATGTCACGAGCCGCGATTATTCAGACTTTACGCCGGAGATTGGTCTAGACTACCGCTTTTCGGACGGAACCTTACTCTATTTCACGTATTCCGAAGGCTTCAAAAGCGGCACCGCCAATCTGGGCGAGCGCACGCCGTCACTGGTGGCTCCGGAAACCATCGAAAATTACGAGGTCGGGCTCAAGGGCTCCTACTTTGGCGATACGCTGCAGCTCAATCTGGCGGGCTTTGTCTACCAAGTTGAGGACGCCCAGTTTGACCGCCCCTTCCCCATCCCCGCGCCGCCCTTTTTCACGGTCCGGTTGGAGAACGCTGCGGCCACCGATGGTCAAGGGCTGGAGCTTGAAGCGATGTGGCAACCGGTTCCTGCTCTGACGATCGACGCCTCAGCGACGCTCTACGATATTGAATTTGAAGAGTTTCTTTCACTCGACCCGTTGAATGAGGCTTTGTTCGGCGCTGACAGCACAACCGTTGAGCCGGTGGATTTGGCGGGCAATTCTCCGCGCAACACACCCGAATGGTCGTTTGCGGTGCGCGGGGCCTACGCCATTGACCTGGACGGCGGCGGCGTGGTGACGCCGGCGATTGCTTATGCGGCGAAGGGCGAGCAGTTCTACACCGAGTTCAACAATCCAGTGCTCGGCGCGGATGCTTACGGGATCCTGGACGCCAACGTCGCGTACACCTCGCCCGACGGTCGTTTGACCGTCAATCTGTGGGGCAAGAACCTAACCGACGAGTTTGTGCTCTCCGGGGCGTTTGCGATTTCCACCAGCCGCACGATCGCGGGCACCTATCTGGCGCCGCGCCAATATGGGGCGACGATCGGCTATCGGTTTTAGGGCGATGGGACCGACTGACGCCCGCTTCGGCTTCGGGCGTCAGTCGTCCTCACTGCGCGGCGTGTGTGGCGCTAGCGGACCGGCGCCCCGTTTTCGAAGGCGTTCCAGACGTCAGTCCGCCAATTGGGATCAGGGCGCGTCTCGCGGACCTCAAACACCATGCGATCGGTGAACGTGCGTCCATGCCGATCGGTGGCTGTGATGGCGGCGACATGCACGCCCATGGGCAGGTCGGTTGGCAATAGGGCGCGCCATAAATGCACGTTGCGGTCGGCAATGGACCATTGCGGCTGGGCGGGTGCGGGCTCAGCGTCGCCGCGGCGCAGATAGGGTCGGTAGCCTTGTGTGCCGGGGGTTCCTGATCGACTTTGCATGGCGTAACGGCCGACGCTGAACTGGCGTTGGATCGCAAACGGGTCTGCGTACTCTGCGCCAATTAAGGCTTCTTCACCACGCGCTTGTTGGGTGCGGACCATGGGTTCGGCTGGGCCATCATTGATGGCCAGGGTGACTGTCGTGGCGCTGTCGCCGGCCCAGACATTGGCGGTGATGTAGCTGTCGCCGGCCAGGTCCTCGGGGGTGAGGATTTTCACATCGGGCAGGTCGTAGATGTTGAGCGGGGGGACGGGATCACGGGTGTCGCGGTCGCTGCGCAGCCAGGTGTGGATGGTGTCGAACCAGCTGCGGAACCCGGGCGTGTTGATCGACAGCCACATGGCGCGGTGGCGGCCCATATTGGCGCCGATGAAGCGCTCTTGGAACGCGCCGTCGGCGTCGAAGGCGAGCTGCACCCAACCGCGCGGCGCACCCAGTCGGCTCAGCGACATTGGTGTTCCGTGTACGTCAAAGTCGCCATTGAACCAAGCGCCGGAGACTGCGCCTGACACGATGTGGCGGAAGGGCAGTTCCTCGACGTTCACGGCCTCCGCCCAGGGGCCGAAGGCGTCGCCCGCGGCTAGATTTTCAATGGTGTGGGTGTGGCCAGAGAGCGACAACGCGTTGCGGCCTTCCACCAGGGCGTAAAGCTCGGTGACGTTGTCGGTTTGGTGGGCCGCCGTCGTTTGGTCTACGAACGAAACAAACGGGATGTGGTGGGCGAACACAATGGTGTTGTCCGGATCGGTCTGAGACACGACGCCTTCAACAAACGCCATTTGATCGTCGGTGATGCGGGCGTTGTAGCGTTTGCGATCGCCTTCAACGCAGAACTCGCGCCCTGGCGTTTGGGCGTCTTCGGCCCCGCAAGGATAAACGACGTTGTCCAGCACGATGAACGTCACCGCGCCCATTTCAAAGGCGTAGTAGTTGGGACCATACAGGCGGCGCCAGCTGTCGGCGCTGTTGGCGTCGTGGTCGGCGTCGAAGTCGAAGTCATGGTTGCCGTGCGCCCACCATTGCGGCGCACCGACAGCACTCCACACTTCGGTCATGCGCGGAATGAGGCCAAGGTCGTCGCCGAGCACGTCGCCAACGGCGAGCAAGCAATCAACGGCGCCAGGGCCGCGATCAACAATGTCGTCCACTGAGGAATCGCGCATGTAGCCGATTTCCGTGTTCGCATAGGTTTGAATGTCGCCGAGGATGGCGCACGTGAAGTCGCCGCGAACGTCGCTTGGGATGATCGGGAAATTGATGGTCGCCGGCAGTTCGCCCGTTGGCTCCAGGCCGCCAAAACGCAGCGGCTTGGGGCTGCCGTTTGGTTTGTGCTGATACGAAAACTGGGGGACCCAGTTTTCGTTTGTCGGCACCCGCCAGCCAGAGGGCTGCACCACAAAGACAGCCATGTCATCGCGCGCAGGCAGCGCGTAGGCGCCGGCCGCGTCGGTGGCGACGACGTCGCGTCCATTGGACACCAGCACGTCGGCGACGCCGCGCTCATTGGTCTGACGTCGGCCGTCGCGGTTGCGGTCATGGAAGACGTGTCCGGCGATGGTGTCGGCTTCAGAGGCGGTGTCGTCGGCCGGGATGACTTCGATGTCGGCCACGTAAGGCGTCAGAGCTCCGCTGGGCGTTCGGTCGAGCTGCGGCCCGGTGGCGCAGGCGGCAAGACAGGCGGGCACAAGGAGCAGGGCGCTGGAGCGCAGCATACGGCGGTTCATGACGGCAGACCTTTCCCTCACATCGGCAGACTGGTCGTTGCTGGTAGCAGGGTTATGTGACGAACGCGCAACAGGCTGCGTCGGGCGGTTCGCTCACCGGGCGCTGTGGTGGTGTTTGGCGCGTGGCGCAATGCAACGATAATGGCCCGACGCGCGTGCGCCGGGCCTGACGTGCTGGGCTGTGGGCCCCGCACGGCGTTATCGTGTGATGCGAAGGCCTGCGTAAGCTGCGGCGCCGGGCGGCGCGAAGCCGATCACCTCTTGATAGTCTTCATCAAACACGTTTTCGCCGCGTGCGAAGATCTCAACGCTGTCATTGAGCCGGTAGGACCCCGCCAGCCGAACCGTCGTGTAGGCGTCCAAAGTGCGACGCGGCGTGAAGTTGGGATCAGAGAAGCCAAAGAACAGGTCTTCGGTTTCGCCATTGTAGTCCACGCCGATGTTCAGTGTGGCCCGATCGGGCAGCGGCTCCCAAGTGAGGTTGGCGCTGGCGGTGTGTTCGGGGCGGCGCACCTCGGTGAGGCCGTCCGCGCCCGTTGCGTTAAGGTATGTGTACTGAGCATCGACCATGATGGTGTCGAACAGTCGGGCGTTGGCCGCAACCTCAACGCCCTCTCGGTCGCTTTCGCCAGACAGATTGATCGGCGTGGACACGAAATTGCCGTTGGTGTCGAGGGTGAAGGATGTGGTGATCTCGTCGGTCAAATCGGCGTTGAAGTAGGTGATGTCCACGACCAGGTCGCCTCCGAGCCACGATTGCTCGACGCCGATGTCGAAACCCTCGCTGCGCTCAGGTTGTAGCTCGGGGTTGCCGATGAATGTGGCGGGGTTGAACCCAAAGCGTTCATTGAAGCTTGGGTCGGTGACGCCTTCGCCCCAACTGGCGTGGAGCCGGGTCCCGGTTTGTCCAAGACGGTAGGCGGCCGAGACGCGGTACGTGGCGGCGTCGTCAAACACATCGTTGAAGTCCTGGCGGACCGCGCCGGACAGAAACAAGGCGTCGCCGACGTCGAGCGTGTATTCGCCAATGATCGAGGTTTGCTCGTCGTCTTGAACGTTGGGCGCGGCCAACGAGCCGCCCGTGAAGTCAAGCTGTTCGTGCTCAACGCCGAGTGTCAGACCGTGTCTGACCGCGCCGCTTTGCACGGCTCCGCCGGCCTGCACGCCCAGGTCGAGCCGCTCGCCAAGACTGGAGCTGGTCAGGGTCTCCCCGGTGAAACTGTCAAACTCGGATCGTGTGTATCCCAGTGAAGCGCGGGTGGTGATGGAGCCATCGAACAGATCGAGCGTTGCGTCCAACTTGGCGAACAGATCTTCGGCTTCGTTGCTGAGGTCGGCGTCTTGGACGGTACCGAACGCAAACTCTTGGGAGTCGATGTCGACATTGCTGTCGACATAGCGCAGCGCGCTTTCCAACCGGAACGCGTCGGTGGGCTCGAACACGGTTTTGAGGCTGGCCGTCAGGTTGGTGAAGCCGTCGTCTTCGGTGATCCCATCTTCGGCAAGTCCCGCCCCGATCCCGTCAGCATTGGTGGATGCGGGGGCCGATGATACGCCGTCGGTCGTGTAGTATTGGATCGCTGCGCGGACCCCGCCTTGATGGCCGCCATGGCCAAGTGCGCCAAACGCGCGATAGCTTCCAAACGAGCCAACTTCCAACTCAGCGTCGGCTTGATGGCCGTCTTGGGGACCTTTGGTGGTCACCGCGATCACGCCGCCGATCGCTTCTGAACCATACAGGGCGGATTGGGGACCGCGGATGATCTCGATCCGCTCAACGTCTGCGGCGAGCAAATTGGCGAAGTTGAATTCGCCGAAGATGGGGTTGTTGGCCTCGATGCCGTCAATGAACACGAGGGTGTGATTGCCCTCCGCCCCGCGCATGCGCACCTGGGTCTGGGCGCCTTCCGGTCCGTTCCGGTTGACCGCAAGGCCAGGGACGTCGCGCAGAACGTCAGACACGAAATTGATTTGTCGGATGGCGAGCGCATCGGCGTCGATGACGGTGAGAGCCGAGCCGACTTCACCGGCGGGGCGCGGCGATAAGCTGCCCAACGCGACGATCGTGTCGGCGATGGCGTCGGACGGCTCGGTGTTGGCCTCTTGAGCCAAGGATGGCGCGGTCACGGCGAGTGTGGCGGCGCTGGCGGCCGCCAATAGGATTTGGACCGGAGCCCTTTGCGCGCCTCGCGGCGCTGTTGGATATTGACTAGGCATGTCATGTCTCCCGCGCGTGCGGAAACCCTCGCCGCGCGCGTGTGCGAACGCCCCCAGCCGAGGCTGTGGTCTCGGGGCTTTGCCAAGTCGCTACAACGGGAAACACCGCGTCCGCTGGGCTGGTCCCGGCCCTGGACGAGCGACGTTTGGGGCAGGTCTCCTGGCTTGCGGGTCTGTGCTCAGCGCTTCCGGCCTTCCCAGGGTGACTGGCTTGCGCCAACGCCCCAGTGGCGTCGTGGAGTGGAAGCGTGGCTCGCCGCTTACAGTTGCGGGTACAGCGCCGGACTAAGGGTGATTTGGCCCCCGCACCGGCTTCCCTCTTCGCCGCAGCATCACGCTGCGGAACCCCAGACTGAATGTTTGTCAACGATCGTGGGCGTGTCAAGCGAACAGCCGCGTGGCGCGCCCGTCTTACGATGTGGCGGCGACCTGACCGTAGCGACGACAAAAATGGGGCTGTTGGGGGCCGTGCTGATGAGGCAGCCTGGCGTGGCGGCGTTTTGTGATCCAGACTTTTGGGGCAGTAGGCGCTGAGACGGCGAGCGACCAGCGGCGACAGGGAGGATCACATGTTCTTTAACAAGCGGAAGGCGGGAGAGGGCGCGGCGCGTCCATCAGACCAAGCTCCTGGCTTTGGCATTCCTGGGACGATGCAGGATTGGCCGCTCACCGTCGACAAGATCTTGGACCACGCCCTGACTGTTTATCCCGACCGGGAGATCGTCACGGCGCGGTTGGATGGAAGCGTGCACCGCATCACATATGCTGGTCTTCATGCGCGGGCCAAGCAGGTGTCGGGCGCGCTTGTCAGTCACGGCATTGGTCCGGGCGACCGGGTGGCGACATTGGCCTGGAACACGGCCGAGCATATGG
>CAZADA010000058.1:0-18312 GCA_964483775.1 uncultured Caulobacterales bacterium | reverse complement strand
GGCGCCTTGGCACTCGCAGTCGCATTCGCAGTCGCAGTCGCATTCGCATTCGCAGTCGCAGTCGGATTCGCAGTCCAGGCGACGCGCAAAGCGTTGTGGAGCGTGCTGCTCATCGCCGGGGTCTATCTCGTGGCCATCCCCGTCCTGATCCGGTATTCGGGCGCGGGGCTTGGTTCATCCGAACCAGTCCAATGGACGCTGCTGGTGTTTTTCGGCGCGCTCCCGTTGGTAAACGCGCTGTTTGACTGGTTGTCCGTCGGCTTTACGCGTTGGCTGCTGCGCACCGGCCAGCGCCGGGGCGGCGCCTGGGGGTTTGCTTACGCGCTCATCGATGTCGTCGTCGCCACCGGCTTGCTGTTTGTGTTGCTGGTGGCTTCGCTCGCCTATTTGGAGCTGCTCAATGTGATGGCGATCCAGGCGCAGGGCGCGCCCATTCTCGACATTCGCGGGCTGATTGATCGGTTGCAGACCGAGCCTGGCGACCTGTCGCTGTGGTGGATCTATGTGACGATTTTCACCACCTACATTCCCTCGCTGATCAACCTCACGCTCGGCGGCCTCTCCATTGTGCGCGGGGCCGCGCCGATGTCCGCCTGGGTCAGCCGCGCCGTTTTGCCCGAAGATCCGGTGGCGCTTGTGCCGGTGCGCCGGTTCTCCGCCGCCGTCTGGCTCACCGTGCAAGTGCTCATCGCCCTCGCCGGCGCGGTTGTGGTCGGCCTGTTGCTGATGGCGATCCTGTTACAAGGCATGTCGTGGATCGGCTTTGGTCTGCTGAGCGTCGCTGACGCCGCGTATCAAGCGATCGCCCAATTCGCCGACGTCAGCTGACCGCGAGCGCCGGCTAAATCTCCCCGACATGGGCGAGGTTGGCGGCCGGCGGCAGCTCGGCGTGCGCGATGACGGCCACGGCCGGCGCGGCGCGCTCCAACAATGCGCGGACAAAAGGGCGCGCCTCGCCTGAGCACAACAGGGCGGGCCAGCTTGGGCCTTGCACCACCGCTGTGATCGCCTCGCCGGCCTTGGCGACAAAGTCCTGGACCAGGCTGGGCGCCATGGCGAACAGCTTGTCTTCACCGCGCACCTGCACCGCTTCGGCGAACGCTTGCTCCCATTGGGGCGACAGGCGCAGCACGCGCACCGGCTCCCCGCCGGGCGCCAGGTCCTGAAGGATTTGCGCACCGAGCCGTGTGCGCACATGCTCGGTGATCGCGGCGACATTGCGGGTAAAGCCGACCGCCTCGGCGATGGCCTCCAAAATGGCCGGCAGATTGCGAACCGAAACCCCTTCGCTGAGCAGGTTCTGCAACACCCGCTGCACCGCGACCGGGGGCAATTGCGCCGGCGTGATGTCGCCCAGCAGTTTGGTGTATTCTGGATCGAGCCGCTCGATCAGCTTTTGCAGGGCCGCGTACGTGAGCAGCCGATGCAGGTTCTCTTTGACGATCCGGGCCAAATGGGTGGTGATCACCGATGAGGCGTCCACAACGGTCGCCCCGAGCGCTTCGGCTTCCGGACCGCGCGCCGGATCGATCCACACCGCCGGCAAACCATAGGCGGGCTCTTGGGCCGGCTCGCCTTCCACGGGCGGCGCCCCGCCGCCGGGATTGATCACCATCACTTGGTCGGCGCGCACCCGGCCTCGCGCCGCTTCCACGCCGTGGATCAAGATGCGGTACTCGTCCCCCGCCAGATACACATCATCGCGAATCCGCACCGGCGGCGTGAGAAAGCCAAACTCGCGCGCAAATCGGGTGCGCAGGCTCTTGACCTTGTCGGCCAGGCCCGCCTTAGGGTTGCGAATGAGCGGCACCAAGCCCGAGCCGAGGTCCATCTGCAAATCTTCGACGCGCAGCGCCTCCTCGGGGGTTTCGTCTTTGCTGACCGGTTCAGTTTTTGCAGCTTCGTCCTGGGCTTTGACGTGCGCCGCTTCGGCCCGGGCCTGAGCCGCCCGCCATGCAAACAGGCCGATCCCTCCGCCCAGGAGCAAGAAGGGCAGAGCCGGCACGCCGGGCGTCACCGCCAATGTGATCAACAGCCCCGAGGTCATCATCACCGCTTTGGGATGACGCGAGAGCTGGCCAACCACGGCGACGTCGGCGGACCCGGTGTTGCGGCCCTTGGCCACGACCAGACCTGCCGCGAGCGACACGATGAGCGCGGGCGCTTGGCTCGCCAACCCATCGCCAACCGTCAGCACCGTGTAAGCCTCGCCAGCCGCGCTCAGCGCCATGCCGTTTTGCGCCACGCCAACAATCATGCCGCCAACCACGTTGATGAACACGATGATGAGACCGGCCACCGCATCGCCGCGCACAAATTTGCTGGCCCCGTCCATGGAGCCGTAAAAGGCGCTCTCGTCCTCGAGTTCCTGGCGCCGGCGGCGCGCCTCGGCGTCATCGATCAGGCCGGCGGACAGATCGGCGTCGATCGCCATCTGCTTGCCTGGCACCGCGTCGAGGGCGAAGCGCGCGCCCACTTCAGCGATCCGCGTCGAACCCTTCGTGATCACAATGAAGTTTACCGCGACCAAGATCAAAAACACGATCAACCCAATGACGAAGTTCCCGCCAATGATGATCTGAGCAAACCCCTCGATCACGGCGCCGGCGGCGTCAGCGCCCGAGTGGCCCTCCGACAAAATCAATCGCGTCGAGGCGATGTTGAGCGCCAGCCGGAACGTTGTGGCGATCAGCAAAACCGTGGGGAAAGCGGAAAAATCGAGCGGCCGATCGATCCAAATCGCCGTCATCAAGATCACAACCGACAGCGCCAACGACGCGGCCAAGCCCAAATCAAGCACCCAGGCGGGGGCGGGCAGAAACAACAGCGCCAAAACACCCAGCACGCCGATCGCGAACACGATGTCGGTCGCTTTGCCGGCCCGCAGCGATTGAAAGCTGCGCGAAAACGCCGCCAGAGCGTTGGTCGTCATGCCGCCCACCCATTGGCCATGCGGTCAAACACAAACTCGGACAAATGTTGCAGCGACATCAAAAACGCCGGTGCGAACACCATGGCGGCGATCACCACGACCACAAACTTGGGCACAAACGTCAAAGTCATTTCCTGGATTTGCGTGAGCGCCTGCAACAGCGCGATGACCAGCCCGATCACCGTCGCCGCGATCAAAGGCGGGGCGGCGATCAACAGTGTCGTGCGCATGGCCGTGCGCAACGCGTCCACCACATCAGCTTCGGTCATCGGGGCTCCGGGGCGTTCTGCGAGGGATCTCCAGCATCCCAACATGGCGCCGAGCCTTCAAAATCCCGACAACCTCGGCGCGCGCATTTCGCTCAAATGCCACAAGACCACGCCGTGCGCCCGCCCTCACATTTGCCCTTCGCCGCCAACGCCGTTAGGGCTGTCGCCTTTCGCACGCGGGAGGACGCCCATGGCCCAGCTCAAGCTTGAACTCGAAACCGGCGACGTGATCATCGAGACCTTTGACGATCTCGCCCCCAAGCACGTCGAACAGATCACCCGCCTGGCCGAGGACGGCTTTTACGATGGGCTCACCTTCCACCGCGTGATTGACGGCTTCATGGCCCAAGGCGGGTGTCCGGACGGCACCGGCATGGGAGGGGCGGACGACAAACTCCCGGCTGAGTTCAACGACACCCCCCATGTGGAGGGCGTGGTGTCCATGGCCCGCAGCGCCAATCCCGACAGCGCCTCCAGCCAGTTTTTCATCTGTCTCGACGACGCGACCTTCCTCGACGGCGACTACACCGCCTGGGGCCGTGTGGTGGAGGGCATGGACGCCGTCCACGCCATCACCAAAGGCGAGCCGCCAAAGACCCCCACCAAGATCAAAACCTTCCGCAAACACGCCCCCGCCGAAGCGTAAGCCAAGCCATCGCACGACCTTGGCCCCGCCGCGCCCGCGCGCTAAACCTCGGCGGGGACAGGGGTGCGGCCATGGCGGACATTTTCATCAGCTATAAGCGCGAGGAGCGCAGCGAGGTCGAGCGTTTGGCCACCGCGTTGCGCGGCCTCGGCTTTGACGTGTGGTTCGACGCCAGCCTCTCGGCCGGCGAAGCGTTTTCCGATCAGATCGACCGCGAGGTGAAAGCCGCCAAAGTGGTGCTGGTGTGTTGGTCGCCCAACGCGACGGGTTCCAAATGGGTGAAGGCCGAGGCTCTGGAAGGCTTCAACCGTGACAGCCTGGTGCAGACACAAATCGCCGGGCCGGACGGGTTTGCTCCGCCCACGCCCTTCACCGCCGTGCATATGGAGGATTTGCGCGCCTGGGTCGACCGGCCCAGCCAACGGGACAAAGCCTGGCTGTCGGTGTTGCGCCGGGTGGGCCAGCTGACCAACCGCGATGATGTGGCCGAATGGGGCGCGCTCGGCGAGGACGCCAGCGTCGCCCAGGTCCAGGCCTGGTTTGAAACGCACAAATCCAGCCCGCTGGTGCTCCAGGCCGACGGTTATCTGCAAGAACTCGAAGCTGAAGCGCGTGAACGCGACGCCGCCGAGGCCGCCGCCCGCGAACGCCTCGAACGCCTGGCCGCCGAAAAAGCCGCCGCCGACGAAGCTAAGGCGCGCGCTGATGCGGAGAAACGCGCCACTGAACGCGCCGCCGAGGAACAGCGCAAACTGGAGGCTGCCGAACGCGCCAAAGCCCGCGCCGAGGCCGAACATCGGGCTCCGACCCGGCGTTCTATCGTGTTGGGCGGTGGCGCTTTGGTCGGCGTTGGCGGCGTCGGGTATATCGGCTGGCTGTGGTTTGACCAGCGCGAGCTCGGCGGCGTTGTACTCGAACACACCCTCACCGGGCATGGGGGGTGGGTGCGCTCCGCCGCGTTCAGCCCGGATGGGCGGCGCGTGGTCACCGCGAGCTATGACACCACCGCCAAGATCTGGCGTTTGGCGGACTGAGCGCCGCGGCCGGCGGGCGCTTGCTGCGCGGCAATGTTTGAGATGCGCGCGGGCCTGCGCCCTGCTACAGCCCGCCCATGATCGCGTTTCTCAAAGCCAATGTCCGCTGGATCGGCGGTGGGTTTTTGCTCACCTATCTGTCGAGTTTCGGCCAGACGTTCTTCATCGCCGGCTCGGTGGCCGAGTGGCAGGCCGCGTTCGACCTCAGCCATGGCGAGTTCGGCCGGTTGTACATGATCGCCACCATGGCCAGCGCCGCCACACTGCCCTTCCTCGGCAAGATCGTGGATGTGTGGCCCGAACACCGCGTGATCCTTGGCGCAGCGCCCATGCTGGCCCTCGCCATGCTGCTCGCCGCCACAGCGCCGGTCATCCCCGTGCTGGTGATTGCCTTGTATCTTTTGCGCTTGTTTGGCCAAGGCATGATGACCCACATCGCCCTCACAGCCACGGGCCGGTGGTTCGCAGCGCACCGGGGCAGGGCGGTGTCGCTTGTCGTTCTGGGGCACCAGGGCGGGGAGGCGACGTTACCGCTGGTGTTCGCCGCCATCGCAGTGCTGGCTGGATTTCAGGCCGGCTGGTTGGCGGGCGCACTGGTGTTGCTCGTCGTCGGCATGCCGATCGCTGTGTGGGCCTACCGGGTTCCGCGCACACCAACCTTGAGCGCCGCCGATGCGAGCGGACCGACCGCGGCGCCCGTGCGCAGCTGGACGCGGGGCGAGGTGCTGGCCGATCCGCTGTTTTGGATCCTGCTCACCGGTGTGTTGGCCCCGCCCTTCATCGGCACGACGATCTTTTTCCACCAGGACTACATGACCAGCCTGCGCGATTGGCCGCCGCAGCATTTCGCCCTCGGCCTGTCCGCCATGGCGATCACTACCGTGACTGTGGCGTTGGCCACCGGGGCGGCGATTGACCGGTTTTCCTCCAAGGCGCTGTTGCCGATCTTTTTGGCGCCTCTGGCCGCGGCGAGCTTTGTGGCCGCTCAACCTGGACCGACCTGGATGCTGTTTGTGTTTATGGTCCTGCTCGGCGTGAGTTACGGTATGTCATCCACCTTGTTCGGCGCGGTGTGGCCGGAGGTGTATGGCGCGGAACATTTGGGAGCCGTTCGCTCGGTGATCGTGGCGGCCATGGTTTTGGCCACCGCCATCGGCCCTGGGCTCACCGGCACGTTGATCGACGCCGGCGTCCCCTTGCCCGCCCAGTTGGCGATGATGGGGGGCTACTGCGTGGTCGCCATGGCAGGCCTTACGTTGGCCAGCGTGCAATTGCGCCGTCGCAACACGCGCCAGGTCAGCGCTTAGACAGGCATGCGTAACAGCTCCTGATAGGCCTGCACCGCGCGGTCACGGATGGCGGTCACAGCCTGCACGGTCAGCTCGGCGGCGATCACCGAGTGCACCACATCATGCAGGCTCGCCTGGCCGAGCGCGCCGGCCTGAGACATGGCTTCGCCGTGCGCCACGGTGTCGGCGGCGTTTTGCGCTGCGGCTTTCAACGCGTCCATGAAGCCGGCGGCTCCCGCGCCATTGACGCCTTCCGCCGCAGCAGCGCGGGGGCTGACCGACACTGACCCTAGCGCACTAAGAGCTTCAATCATTAGCGGACTCCCAGCGCTCACCGGCGCAGCAAATCGATCGCGCTTGCCGCCATGGCCCGCGCCTGTTCGATGACGTTCAGATTGGCCTCAAACGAACGCATGGCCTCGCGCATGTCGGCTGCTTCGATGATGGCCGACACGTTCGGCCGCAGCACATAGCCCTCATCATCGGCCGCCGGGTGGCCAGGGTCGAAGCTGCGGACAAAGTCGCTTTTATCAACGCCCACCTGCTTGATTTCCACCCGCGCAGCGCCGAGCGCCTGATCAAAGGTGGGTTGGAATACGATCGTTTTGCGCCGGTACGGCGCCCCGGCTGGGCCGGCGGCGGTCGTATCGGCGTTGGCCATGTTTTCGGCCACCACCCGCATGCGCGCCCCTTGCGCTTCAAGCCCGGACGCCGCGATCTTCATGGACGATAGGATCGGATCAGGCATCGAGAGCCTCCTCTATCCGCGCGCGCCAAAGGCGGCTTTGGTCATGGCCACGTGTTTGGAGAACACCAGCGAGGACATTTCGTAGGCCGCTCGGGTCTCGGCGGCCTTGATCATCTCCTGCTCCAGCACGACCGAATTGCCATTGGGCGCCAACGCCCAGCCTTCATGTTGGCGATCAAGCTCGGCCTCGCTGAGTGCGCCCCGACTGGCCACCATGTGACCGGCCTGCGTGTTGGAAAGGCGGCTGGCCGAAGCAAGCGCGGCTTCAAAGTTGTCGCCAAACGGCTTGAGGTCCTTGCTCGTAAAGCCCGGCGTGTCGGCGTTGGCGACGTTTTGCGCGATCAAGGATTGGCGCACCTGCAGATATTGCATGCGCGCCTGCAACGTATCGATGGCGGTGATGCCGTCCAGAATCATAAGGTCTCATCACAGGCTTGGGCGAGTTGGACCTCAAGCTTCACCACCGCGCTTTAAGCGCACGCAAACCTAGGTAATCGAGTCAAATTGCAACGGGACCCAAGCATCCAAACGCCGTTCATTCCCCAGACAGGTTGGCGCGACTATCAGCAATCTCAAATGTTGAGGAGGGAAAGCATGTTCCGCGCACCAATCCGCCGCACCGCCGCCGCCCTGGTCGCCGCCATCGCGATGACGGGTCTTGCCGCCGCCCAGGACGATGAAAACAAGCCGTTCTACCCGGCCTCCGATCCGGCCCTTTTGGGCGAGGCCGATTGGACAGCCATCGGTCACGCCAACAATGTGGTCGGGATGGGAACCCTTGGCGGAAGCGTGTTTGTCGCCACAAGCGACAATCGCCTTTGGATTCGCGACCCCGATTTGACCGACACGCCGTGGCGCCACATTGGGCACGCCAACAACATTGTCGCCATGGCCGGCTCCAACGGTCGGCTCTATGCGGCCACCTCAGACAACAAATTGTGGGCGCGCGAATACTACCTTGAGGACGTCGCGTGGATCCCGGTCGGCCATGCCAACAACGTCACCGCCATGGCGGGCGTCAACGGCAATCTGTACGTCGCCTCAGGCGATATGCTGTGGGTGCGGCCTGCTGATCTGAACGACCGCCCGTGGGCGACCATCGGCCCGGCCGACAACATTGTCAGCATGGGCGAGGCCAATGGACGGCTTTACGCCGCCACCAGCGACAATCGCTTGCTCACCCGCGACCCCAACGCCCTTGACGGGGGCTGGAACGACATCGGTCACGCCAACCAAGTGGTCGGCATGACCGGCCTGGACGACCGCTTGTTCGCAGCCACCTCCGACAACGGTCTGTGGACGAAACTGCCCTAGGCCGCGGTCCCGCGCTGCAGGCCGCCAAGGATCAAGTCGGCGTGCTGGGCGATGACGGTGCTGCGCTCAATCGGCCCGCCCGTGGCGAATGGGCCTTGCAGCACATCAGCCGCGTCGCAGGCGTCGGAGTCGTCAGCTGGGTCGTTGTCGGCCAACAGCAACGTCAAGCCGTGCAAGGCGGCCCAAACGCATTTGGCCGTCACCCCTGTGTCGGCCTCGGCGAAGTGACCCTGGGCGATGCCCTCGCCAATCATGCCCTTGAGCTTTTCGGCGGCCAACCAGGCGTTGCTGCCCTCTCCGGGCGGAGGCACGTCGCCGGACATGAACGCCATGCGATAATGGTTGGGCTCTTCCAACGCCGTGGTCATGTAGGTGATCAGGCAGGCGCGCGCGCCTTCCACGGTCCACGGGTCGGCCATGACCTGGTCGAGCTGTGACAGCAAACGTTCGAAGAATCCTTCGCGCACGCATTCCAGAATGTCAGCCTTGGAACGAAAGTAATTGTACAAGGCCGACGGTGCGTAATCGACGAGCTTGGCGATCCGGCCCATGGTGAAGCCTTCATGGCCATACCGGCGGAACACCCGTTCGGCCGCCTTGAGGATCTCCTTGCGGTTCCGCTCAAAGCGCCGACCTCCGGTTGGCGATCGCTCGACTGGAGTGGTTGACATGCACGATGCCCTTCTGATCACGCTCGGCCTTGCAAGCCCGATCGATGCGACTGAAATACAAGTGCGAACCGTAGCAAGCTGCGCGCCGATTTGGCGAGGGCCGTTGCAAGGATGAGGCTCCATGACCACCCAGACCGAAACCCAGCTTCCATCGTCAGCGCCATCCGACCCTCCAGTCGCCGCTGCTTGCCACAGCCCAGAAACGATGCGGCTGCTCGCCCAACGCCGGTCAACACCCGCCAAAGCGCTTGGCGAGCCGGGGCCTAGCGACGACCAGATCCGCCAAGTGTTGACCATCGCGGCCCGCGCGCCCGACCACGGCAAACTCACACCTTGGCGCTTCATCGTGTTCTCCGGCCAAGCCCGTGCGGCGGCCGGCGATGTTTTAGCCAAAGCCTGGCCTGCGCGCGCCGCCCGCACTGCGGACGATGACGGCCCCGAGCGCATCGAGCTTGAACGCGGACGGTTTCTCCGCGCGCCTGCGGTGATCGCGGTCGTCAGCTGTGTGCGCGAAGACCACAAAATCCCGGTGTGGGAACAACAGCTTTCCGCCGGCGCGGTGTGCCAAAACCTGCTGGTGGCGGCCCATGCGATGGGGTTTGCCGGCCAATGGCTGACCGAATGGTACGCCTATGACGCCGACGTCAGAGCCGCCTTCGGCCTCAAACCAGGCGAACGCATCGCCGGCTATGTGTACCTCGGAACCGCCCGGGTGAACGCCGCCGAGCGCACTCGCCCCGACGTCCCCGCACTCACAACATGGTGGGATCGGACGGACGCCGTGGGCGCCCATACGAACGGTGGCTGATCGCTCGGCGGCTCGCGCGCCGGTTTTCGGTTGACCGCAACTGTTTTGTCCTAGGGCGAACGGCGCGTCTTTCCGCTCAAGGTCCCGCGCCCCTTGCTAACCCCGCCCGCGATAGGGCGGCACGCCTTGGTCTGGGATCCACAGGCCGTCCGGCGGCGTTCCGTGTTGGACAAACACATCGATCGGAATACCGCCGCGTGGATACCAATACCCGCCAACCCGCAGCCAAGGCGGATCAAGCAAATCCACCAAACGTTGGGCGATCATGTTGGTGCACGCCTCATGGAACGCCGCGTGATTGCGAAACGAGCCCATGAACAGCTTGAATGACTTGGATTCCACGATCGCGGCGCCCGGCGCGTAGTCCACCACAAAGTGCGCAAAGTCCGGCTGGCCCGTCACCGGGCATAGCGAGGTGAACTCCGGACACACCAGCCGCACCATGTAGGCTGTGTCCGCGCTGGGGTTAGGGACGGCCTCGAGCTCAGCTTCGTCCGGCGAATTGGGCAAAAGTGTCGCTTTGCCAAGGAATGTCACGCTCAGTTCAGGATCAGTCATGTTTGTCATGTAAGGTGACTTTTTAACGCTCGCCAAGGATTCCCAGCATGATTGACCCTGCCGCCGTTGACCTCGCCAATGTGGTTGCTGACACAGCCCATGGCGCGGGGCCGGCCGCAGCGCTGGCGCCGGCGGTGGCGATCCTTGCAGCGGGGCTCGCTGCGCTGCTTGTGAGCAAATTCACCCGCCTGTCGAGCATTGTTGGCTTTCTCATAGCGGGGATCATTTTGGGCGACCAGGGTGGGTTCGGCCTGCTCGACCACGACAGCGCCACCATCCATCTCATCGCCGAACTCGGCGTTGTGTTTTTGCTGTTCGACATCGGTTTGCACTTCTCCGTGCGCGAGCTCCAGGACAGCCGCAAGGATCTCCTGGCCTTGGCGCCGCTGCAGATGGCGCTCTGCACGGCCGCGTTCAGCGGCGTGCTGTGGGCCATGGGACTGGATCCGGCCCTTGCGTTGATTGTCGGCGCTGGCTTTGCGCTGTCCTCAACGGCCGTCGTGGCGCGCTTACTGGCTGAGGGGCATCTGTCAAGCTGTCCGCTGGGCAAGTCCTCGCTGTCGATTTTGGTCTTCCAAGACGTCGTGGCGATTTTCTTGCTCATTTTCGCTGGCTCACTGGGCGAGGAGGGGACCAACATTGCGTTGCTGGCCGGCCTTGCTTTGGTCAAAGCGCTGATCGCGTTCGCCGCCGCCCTGGTCATGGGGCGGTATGTGGCCAAGCCGGCGTTTCAGTTTCTGACCGATATGCGCGTGGATGAGGCTTTGCCCATCGTGGCGTTGCTGATCATTCTGGCCTCGGCCGCCGCAACAGCGTTGGCGGGCCTGTCGCTGACGCTTGGCGCCTTTTTGGCCGGCATGATTGTGGCCCACACCCCGTACCGCACACTGGTCCAGACCGAAGTGCGCCCGTTTCGCGCGCTGTTGTTGAGCTTCTTCTTCATGAGCGTGGGGCTCGGTCTCGACACCCAAGTGCTGATCGCCCAGGCCCCCTTGATCATCGCGTTGGCCGTTGGTCTTTTGGTGATCAAGTCGGTTTTGATCGCCGCCGCCGCGCTTGCCAGTGGTTGGTCGCGCGCGGGCGCGGCGCGGCTGGCGGCCCTATTGGCCCAGGCGTCTGAATTTGTGCTGGTCATCCTCGGCATATCCGCCGTCGCCAACGGCATCGCTGCGCGCGAGGGGTTTGGCGTGGCCGGCGCCCAATTGGTGTCTGTGCTCATCGCGGCGGCGGCGTTGACCTTGGCGCTGGCGCCAGCTTGGTCGTGGCTCGGCAAACGCGCCTCGGTGGTGTTGGCCACGCGCGCCGCGTCATCGGGACGCGAACTGGTGAAAAACGCTGGCCACGCCAACGCCCGCAACACAGGCAAACCCGTGCTCATCATCGGCCTCACCGAGGCGGGGCGTCTCGCCGTTGACGCGCTGCGCAAGCACAACTTTGACATCATCATGATGGAGCACGACGCCGACCGCTACGCCGAAGCCGAATCCATGGGCTACGCCGCCCATTTCGGCGACACCGCCGACATGAGATTTTGGACGACCGTCGGCGCCAACGCGGCCACGGCCGTCGTGTTGGGTGAGGCGCGTTACGAAACCTCGCGTGCGCTCACCCCGCTTGTGCGCGTGAGATTCCCCGAACTGGTGCGCTTTGTCGCCGTGCAAAGCATGGGGGAGTTTGTGCGCCACAATCGGTTGGGGATGCGCGCCCATTTGCTCGACCGCGAACCCGAGGGCGTCAACCTCGTGGTCGATCTTTTGCGCCATTTGGACCTGGATGAGGATGACATTAAAGCCTGGCGCGACTCGTTGGATGAGGTGCGTAACGAAGAGCAGGCCGATGCGCTCGACACCCCCCCGCCGCCTCCGCCCAGCGACAAAGAAGCCGCCTGAGCGCCCAGAACGTTAGCGCTCGATTTGTTTCGGCGCAGGCGGTTCAACCTCGAGGTCGAGGAAGCCGTCGTCATCATCACTGGCGGCGTCCTCGCCGACCGTGTCGTCGCCAACCGCGCCTTCGCCGGCGTCATCGTCAGCCCCAGCAGTGTCAGCCCGCGGGGCGAAGCTTGGACCACGCGGTTCATCCTCAACCGCAACGCCTTCGACCTCCAACGCGCTTTCAAGCCGTTTGAAGGCCGCGCCCACCGTGTCGACATCATTGCGACGCTGGGACAGCACCGCTTCAACCGCCGCCGACTTTTCGATCGCTTCATCAAGGGAGTCGTCGGCGCCTTTTTTGTAGGCGCCGATGCGGATCAGCTCCTCATTGTCGGCATACAGCCCAAGCACCTGGCGGGCCTTGGCGAGCAGCTCGTTTTCGTACGGGCTCGCGCAGTCGGGCAGGGCGCGGGATACTGATTTGAGCGCATCCACCGCAGGATACCGGCCGCGTTCGGCAATGGCGCGCGAGAGCACAATGTGCCCGTCCAAAATCCCCCGCGCCGCGTCGGCCACAGGTTCGTCCATGTCGCCGCCTTCAACCAGAACCGTGAAAATGGCCGATACATCGCCCTGCCGCCCCATGCCAGGGCCAGCGCGCTCCAGAAGCGCCGCCAGTTCAGCAAAGACGCTCGGCGGATAGCCCTTGGTTGAGGGCGGCTCCCCGGCGGCCAGGCCGATTTCCCGCAGGGCCATGGCGTAGCGGGTGACGCTGTCCATCATCAAAAACACGTGACGCCCGCGCTTACGCTGATCCTCGGCGGCGGCGAGGGTGAGCAGGGCGGCGTTGCGTCGCATCAGCGGCGGCTCGTCAGATGTCGCGACAATCAGAATGGTTCGTTTAAGCCCCTCTTCGCCAAGATCGCGCTCGATGAACTCGCGAACTTCGCGTCCGCGCTCGCCAATGAGGCCGATCACATTGACGTCCGCTTGGGCGCCGCGGGCGAACATGGACAACAGCGTCGATTTGCCCACGCCTGAGCCGGCGAACACGCCCACACGCTGGCCTTGGCAAATCGGGGTGAACAGATCGATCACCCGCACCCCGGTGGAGATGCGCCCGCCCATGCGCCGCCGCGCTACCGCCGGCGGCGGAGTCGCGCGCAAATCGGCGACAAACGCGCCTTCGGCGAGCGGCCCCTTGCCGTCGATGGGCTCGCCGAGCGCATTGATCACCCGTCCGCACCAGGCTTCGCAAGGACGAACCGAGAAACCAACGCCGTCGTGGATCACCTCAGCCCCCGGAGCCACGCCCTCAAGCGGGCCGAGCGGCATCAACAATGTGCGATCCGCCCGCGCGCCGATCACTTCACAAGCGCTGCGCCGGCCCGAGCGGCCCACCACGTCGCAACGGTCTCCGACCGCCAATTTGCGTGACAGCCCCACCGCTTCCAGTGTGAGGCCGCATACGCCGGCGACTTCACCTCGCCACACAGCGCCGGGCGCCCTGCGGATCTGCGTTGTGAGCTGATCAAACACGTGCATGCCCGCAAGCTAACGCCGCGGAGTTAACCCCAGGCGCCAGGCGGCGGCGTCAATGATGCCGAGCCGCGATGTCGCCGGTTCGCAACCAGCGCCGCACCATAGCGTCATGTCGTCGCGTTCAACGGACGGGCGTGTGATCCGACCCTTGAAATGCTGCGTACTGAGAGGCAAATGGGGTGGTGAATTGCATTCACTTTTTGAGTACAAATCAACAAGGCCAACCCGCCGCCGCGCGCCGAGGAGATCAGTGATGATGGAGCTCAACACCAACGCCGTGCGTCCATCAGCCACGGATCGCGGGTCGGCTTGGGGCCGAGCCGTGGCGGGGTTCGTGGCGTGCCTTTCAGTCGCGTCAGTGGCGCCGCCGGCGATCGCCCAATCAAGCGAGTCTGACGCCATCCCCGTTGCGGTGGCGCGCGTGAGCTATGAGTCCTCGACCCAAATCACCGAGGCGTTTGCCGGCGTCATAGCACCGCGGCGTGAAAGCCGTTTGGGATTTGAAACCGGCGGCTTGGTGGCCGCGGTCCATGTGGATGTCGGAGACACCGTGACCGCAGGCGACGTGCTGGCCGAGCTCGATGTCCGCCGGCTGAGCGCCGAAGCCGAGGCCGCCGCCAGCAGCCTGGCCGAAGCCCAAGCGGCCGCCTCCTTGGCTGAGGCCACCGTAACGCGCCAACGCACGCTGTTGGCCGATGGTCACGTCTCCCAGCAGGCGCTGGACGAAGCGATTGCGAACGCAGATGTGGCGACCGCGCGTGTCGACGCTGCGGCGGCGCGCGAGGATCAAGTGCGCGTCCAGCTTGAACTGGCTGAATTGGTGGCGCCGTACGACGCTGTGGTGACGGAGCGCTTTTTTGATGAAGGCACGGTGGCCGCCCCGGGCGCGCCGGTGCTCGACCTGGCGGAACGCGGCGCGCTTGAGCTGCAGATCGGCCTGCCGCGTCGCCACGCCGCCGCGTTAGCGCCCGACACCGCATATCGGGTCACTCTGGGCGAGCGTGTCGCCACGGCGCGCTTACGCGCGAGCACAGGCATCGTCGACCGCGCCACCCAAACCGTCGCCGTGCGCTTTGACGTGTCAGGCGACGTCGATCCTGGCGAGATCGCCCGCTTGCACGTGCCCACAACGGTCGACCAAAGCGGCGTTTGGGCGCCGGTGACCGCCCTTGCCCAAGGCCGCCGCGGGCTCTGGACAGTGTTCGTGTTGGACGATGACGGGCAGGGGCCAGGCATGCGCTTGGCGCGACGGCCCGTGAACATTCTCTACACCCGCGAAGATGCTGTTTTCATCACCGGCGACCTTACTGAGGGCGACCTGTACGTGTCCTCAGGCCTTGATCGTGTCGTCCCCGGTCAGCGCGTGCGCCCCGCCGGGCCTGCAGACCAAAGCAGCGCGTCCCCGTTCGCCCAAGCGAGCGCGCCCTAACCGCCCTCACAACGCCGCATCGCCCGGAGCGCCGTCATGACCACACTGTTCACCCGGAACCCGCGCTTGTCGTTCTTGGCGCTGCTGCTGATCCTCGCCACAGGCGTCGCCTCGGTGTTCACCATGGGCCAGCAAGAAGACCCAACGTTGGTCGAGCGTTATGCGATTGTGGTGACCCAGTTCCCTGGCGCCTCGGCCGAGCGGGTCGAAGCGCTGGTCACAGAGCCGCTGGAAAACCGCATCCTTGAGTTGTCTGAAGTGCGGGAAATCGAATCGACGAGCCGCGCGGGCGCATCGATCGTGACCGTTGAGCTGCGCGAGGACCTGAACGCCGCCCAGGTCGATCAGGCGTGGTCGTTGGTGCGCGACCAAGTGGGCCTGGCCCGCCAAACCATGCCCGCCGACGTCGGCCCAACCATCGTCAATGAACAGTACATCGGCGCCGCAACCATGATCGTGGCGCTCAAATGGGACGACGCCCGCGAAACCGATCTGGGAGTGATCACCAGGCTCGCGCGCGACCTGCAAGACCGTCTTCAGGCCATGGACGGCACCGAGGAGACCCGGCTGTATGGTCAAGCCGTCGAGGAGGTGAGGGTTGTCGCTGATCCCGACAAACTGGCCGCCCTCGGCCTAACGGCTGGCGATGTTGCGGCCCGACTGGCCGCAGCCGACGCCAAAGCGCCAGCCGGCCAAGTGCGCGCGAGCGCGGCCAATCTGGGCGTTGAGATCGCCGGTGAGTTGGTGTCCCTCGACCGGGTGCGCGAGACCACCATCCTCCAGGACCAAGCCGGTCGTTCCATCCGCGTCGCTGACATCTTGGATCACGGCGCCAACGTTGAACGTGGATGGCGCACGCCCGCCGAGGCCATGGCGGTCGTGGATGGCGATCGGGCCATCTTGGTGGGGGCGTTTTTGCAGCCCGGTTTGCGAGTTGATCGCTGGACCGCCGACGCGCGCGACGTGGTCGACGCGTTCCGCTCCGAACTGCCCGACGGCGTCGTCGCCGATACCATTTTTGAGCAGAACGCCTACGTCGAAACACGGATCATCGGGCTGGCTGGGACCATGCTGTATTCCGCCCTGATCGTGTTCACCGTGGTGTTGGTGCTGATGGGGTGGCGCGCCGCGCTGATTGTTGGGTCCGCGCTGCCGTTGACCGTGTTGATGGTCGTCACTCTCAACAACTTCATCGGCACCCCGCTTCACCAGATGTCGGTCACTGGCATGGTGATCGCGCTCGGCCTGTTGATCGACAACGCCATCGTCATGGTCGATGAGTATCGCCTCAAGCGCACGCGCGGTTTCGCCCCGGTCGAAGCGGTGCATCAGTCGGTGCGCGAGCTGTTCGCCCCGCTGCTTGCTTCGACCGTGACCACAATGTTGGCCTTTGCTCCCATCGCCTTGCTGACAGGCTCGTCTGGGGAGTTTGTCTCCTCCATCGGCGTGTCGGTGATCTTCGCGGTGGGCGCGTCGCTGGTGTTGTCGCTGACGCTTGTGCCAGCCTTTGCCGCTTGGTTCGACGCCTCGCCCGCACACAACGCCAAGCCGCGCTTTTGGCGAGATGGCTTGAATGTGCCGCCGCTCACATGGGCCCACCGGCGCTTGGTGAGCGCTGTGGTGCGCGCCCCTGCGCTTGGCGTGGCGATTGGCCTGGCCATGCCCGTCGCCGGCGTTATCGCGGCGACGACCTTACCCATGCAGTTCTTCCCGCCAACCGAACGCGACATGTTCCAAATGGAAATCGAGTTGCCCGCAACCAGCTCGATCGAAGAAACCCGACGGGTGGTCGAACGCGCCAACGCGTTGCTCGCCGAGTATCCGGAAATCGACCATGTCGGCTGGGTGATCGGCGACCAACCCCCGCGCACCTATTACAACGTCACAGGCCAGGGCAACGCCGAGCCCAACTTCGCCGCAGGCTGGGTGCGCACAACCGACGCCGAAGCGACCGCACGTATTGTCCGGGACATGCAAGCGCGCGTGCGAGAGGAGTTTCCCCAAGCCCGCTTTTTGGTCCTGCCCTTCAACCAAGGCCCCCCTGTGCCTGCGCCGCTGGAGATCATTCTCTATGGGCCGGATTTCAACACACTGGATGAACTGGGCGAACAGGTCCGGCTCATCATGGCCCAGAGCGAGAACGTAACGTACACGTCCGCCGGGTTGCGTCTGGGCGCCCCCGTGGCGCGCATCGAGGCCGATGAAGCCGCCGTCGCCCTTTCCGGGCGCACCTTGACCCAGATCGCCGGCCTGGTGCGCGACGATCTTGATGGCGCGCTGGGCGGCAGTGTGTTGGAGGGCCCTGAGGAACTGCCTGTGCGTGTGATCCTGGGCGACCGCGAGCGCGCCAGCCTTGAAGCGGTGCGCGCCAAACCTCTTCCGGTCGTCACCGCGCCAGGGGCCGCCGCGCCAGTCGGCCCGCCAACCCCGCTCACCGCGCTTGGCGAGGTTACGCTCTCACCCGAAGTCGCCGTCATCACCCGCAACGACGCCAAGCGATCCAACCGCATCTTCGGCCACATCGAGCCGTTCACATTGCCCGATGAGGCGTTGCAGGACTTCCTGGCGCGCCTCGAGGCGGCCGACTTCACCGTGCCGCCCGGCTATGACGTCCGCATCGGCGGCGACGCTGAGCAAAGCGGCAACGCCATCACCGATTTGCTCGGCACTGCGGGTCCGCTTGTGATTTTGATCATGGCGTCGCTCGTACTCGCCTTTAACTCGTTCAGATATGGCGGGGTGGTGGCGCTTGTGGGCGTTCAGTCCGTGGGCCTTGCGTTTTTGGGGCTCTACATGTTCGGCCAGCCCAACGGCTTTGTCGCCATCACCGGGATTATGGGTTTGGTGGGCTTGGCCATCAACGGCTCGATCGTTGTGCTCTCCGCCCTTCGCCACGCCCCCGACGCCGTCGCCGGCGACCGCGTCGCCATCGTCAACACGACCATGGATGCAACCCGACACATCGTGGCGACCACGCTGACGACCATTGGCGGGTTCCTGCCGCTCATTCTGCAGGGCGATCCGTTTTGGATGCCGCTGGCCACGGCGATCGCCGGAGGTGTGGGCGGCTCGGCGATCCTTGCGCTGTACTTCACGCCGGCGGTGTTCGCCGCGATGGCGGGAGGACGCGCCCGCCGAGCCGCCCGGCGCGCGCGTCGCCAAGCACAGGCTTCCGAGGCCGGCGACGCCGCCGCGGCGCCC